>NZ_JANSIG010000039.1:0-26268 GCF_047461975.1 Synechococcus sp. R55.3
CCAGGAACTTCTTGAGTTTTCTCTATCTCGTCAGTGCTCTCTTTTGGCTCAAATGAAAGATCAACACAACCTAGGACCCAGGCCCACCCGACCGGCATAAACTGCCGCTTCCCCCAGCTCGTCTTCGATGCGCAGCAGTTGGTTGTACTTGGCAATGCGCTCGCTGCGGCAGAGGGATCCGGTTTTGATCTGCCCGGCACGGGTGGCCACCGCCAAGTCGGCAATGGTGGTGTCTTCCGTCTCGCCAGAGCGGTGGCTGATGATGGTGCGAAAGCCGGCTTGAACTGCCAATTGGATGGCCGAGACGGTCTCCGTCAGGGTGCCGATTTGGTTGGGCTTGATCAAAATGGCGTTGGCGGCGGCGCTGTCGATACCCTTTTGCAGGCGGGTCAGGTTGGTTACAAACAGGTCATCTCCCACCAGCTGTACCCGGGATCCCAGTTGAGCGGTCATGGCTTGCCAACCGGCCCAGTCTTCTTCCGCTAGCCCATCTTCAATGGAAAGGATGGGATAGTTGGCCAGCAGTTGCTGGTAGTAAGCCACCATATCAGCCGTGCTGTGGGCTTTGCCCTCAAAGTGATATTGCCCATCCTGCAGCAGCTCGTTGGCGGCCACATCCAAGGCCAAGGCGATATCTGCTCCCGGTTTGTAGCCTGCCTGTTCAATAGCCGTCATCAGCAGATCCAAAGCCGCCGCATTGGAGTCGAGATCAGGAGCAAACCCCCCTTCATCCCCCACACCGGTGGACAGCCCCTTCTGCTGCAGCACTTGTTTTAGTACCGCAAACACCTCAGCCCCGTAGCGCAGCGCCTCGCGAAAGCTGGCCGCTCCAATGGGCACAAGCATAAATTCTTGAATATCGACGTTGTTGTCGGCGTGGGCGCCGCCGTTGAGCACGTTCATCAGCGGCACCGGCAGCAGGTTGGCAAAGGGCCCCCCCAGGTATTTGTAAAGAGGCAAGCCCACTGCTTCCGCAGCCGCTTTGGCTGTCGCCAGAGAAACTGCCAAAATAGCGTTGGCCCCCAGGCGGGACTTGTTGGGGGTGCCGTCCAGGTCGATCAGCAACTGGTCAATACGGGCTTGGTTGAGGGCATCTTCTCCCTGCAGCTCCGACTGGATGGGGCCAAGGATGTTTTCCACCGCCCTCAGCACGCCCTTACCGCCGTAGCGTTTGGGATCCCCGTCCCGCAGCTCGTGGGCCTCGAAGGTGCCGGTCGAAGCACCGCTGGGAACCTGCGCCAAGCCCGTTGCCCCATTGGCTAGACCCACCAGGGCCTCTAAGGTGGGACGCCCTCGCGAGTCGAGGATCTCATGGGCGGTAATCCACTCGATGGCTGTTTCCACAGTTACACCTCAGCAATTGGCTAGATAGCTCTGGCCAAAGCCAGATCCCCCCATAGACTAGTAGGTTTTTGCCCGCGATCCGGTCAGCTTCCAGAAAACTTTAAGTCTGTCCTTCGGGCACAGAGATTCTTCAAGGCTGCAGCAGTAGATTGAACATAGGCCGGCCAGAGCTTCAACCAACCATCGAGCGGGGTTTGCCTAGGCAGGGTGCTGCTCAGGAGGTGTTCTCCTCTTCCTTCTAGGCAAAGCGATGGCTCAGCCGCATCGGGTCGTGTACGGTGATCTTCTTCTTGTGAATGGAGATGTACTTCTTCTTGCGCAGCTCTCCCAACAGGCGGGTGATGGTGACGCGGGTTGAGCCAATGGCCTCGGCAATGGCCTGGTGAGACAGCTTGAGATCGATGGTGACCCCATCTGGGCCAGGCACTCCGAAATCGCGACAGAGGATCAACAAAAAGCTGACCAGACGGGATCCCATGTCGCGATGAGCCAGTGTCTCGATCATCATCTCCGTTTGCAAAATGCGGGACGACAGGCTTTTAACCAGCAACATGGCCAGTTCGGCGTTCTCCTGCAAGGATTTTTCCACCTGCTCGATCGGCAGAGAGAGCAACTCAGTAGGCGTAAAAGCCACCGAGTGATAAAAGCGATCAGAGCGCTGTCCTGTGATAAAGGAGAGCACGCCGAAGATGCTGTTTTCGCGTAGGAGGGCGACGGTGATTTCCTCCCCCATTTCGTAGACCCGCGAGAGCTTAACGGCTCCCTTCACCAAAAAGTAAACCCGCTCCGCCGGATCCCCTGGAAAAAAAATGGTCTTCCCGCGCTCAAACGTTTCGATAACCGGAGGATGGTGAGGGCCTCCCAATTGCTTGAAGGCTGTGATCAGAGATTTTTCCGCTACGGCCACCGCCATACTCATCAACCTTTTAAGGTCAGTTTATACCTAAGATCAACCTATTAAGATCAATCTAGAAGCATTAGGCTAGGTTGCAACCCCTTGACTTCAGAATCGATGATGATACCAAGATTTACCCTAAAGTAGAAGGTTCTGCCCAGGCATCTTTGTAGCACGTGCTACATTTTTGAGTCTCGTTTTTGCCCCAGAAAGGGATCCCCAACCGAAAGCAGGGGTTAGGATAAGAGCCATTGTCGCTGGGGGTTGCATCGGCCCTTGGCGGTAGAGAGTGGAGTGGGTTGGAACATTCTATCTATCTATGGGGAGCCCGGAGGCTGTTGTTGCTGAACCTTCTCGGCTGAGCCGCCAGCATTTCACGGTGCGGATGCCGGATCCGGCCAATCACCTCCTGGAGGTGGAGCTGCTGCTCCGAGAGGTGGAGCCAAAGATGCCTTTGCGGCTGCGGCTGCCGGTGTGGACGCCGGGATCCTACTTGGTGCGGGAGTATGCCCGTCATGTGCAGGAGTTTCAGGCGGCAACTGAGCAAGGGATCCCTTTGGCCTGGCGGAAGGTGGATAAGAATACCTGGCAAATCGATCCGCCGGGTTCTTCTGCTGTGAAGGTGTGCTATCGGGTCTATGCCTATGAGCTGACGGTGCGCACGAACCATCTGGATTTGACCCACGCCTATTTCAACGGGGCAGCGCTCTTCCTCTACGTGCCCGGTCGCGAGCGGGAACCCTACACTTTGACGGTGATCCCCCCCAAGCCGGATTGGCACATCGCCACCAGTTTGCGGCCTTTGATCTCCTCTTCTGGGGATCCCGCTTCCGGCCAGTCTTTTGTGGCAGAGGACTATGACGAGCTGGTGGATAGCCCGGTGGAGGTGGGTCCACATCGAGTGCAATCGTTTGAGGTGGAAGGGATCCCCCATTACTTTGTGGTTTGGGGGGTGGGCACTCTGGATGTGGAGCGGGCTGTCGCTGATGCTAAGGCGATTGTCAAAACCACAGCCGCGTTTTTCGGTGGGCTACCCTACGACCGCTACTGGTTCATTGTGCATTTGTCGCCGGGAGGATTTGGTGGCCTTGAGCACAAGTACAGCACCACCCTTCTTTACTCTGGGCTGGAGCTGCATCAGCCGGAGTCCTATCGGCGCTTTTTGTCTTTGCTGGCCCACGAGTTGTTTCATGCCTGGAATGTCAAGCGTCTGCGTCCGCTGGCATTGGAAAAGATCGACTACAACCAAGAAAACTATCTGGAATGCCTGTGGTTTTGTGAGGGAGCGACCAGCTACTACGAAAATGTCATCTTGTTGAGGGCAGGGATCCTCAGTGCCGGCGATTTCTTGAAGATTCTTTCCGAACAGATTGGCCGCTTGCAGCGTACTCCGGGCCGGGCCGTGCAATCGCTGCGGGAGTCCAGCTTCGATACCTGGATCAAACTCTACCGCCCCCACGAAAACACCCTCAACAGCCAGGTTTCTTATTACTTAAAGGGGGCTTTGGTCTGTTGGCTGCTGGATCTGCACATTCGCCACCTTTCCGGCGGTCGGGGATCCCTGGATACAGCTTTGCAGGATCTGTGGCAGCGCTTTGGTCGGTCAGGGAAGGGCTACAGCGACCAAGACTTGCGGGAGGCGTTTGAGCGGGCAGCTGGTGCCGATCTTGGCCGGTTTTTCGCAGCCTATGTGGAAGGCACGGAAGAGCTAGACTACAACACTTACCTACACCCCTTTGGCCTCACCCTTAAAGCCCACTTCAGCCGCCCCAACCCCATCCCATACCTGGGCCTCAATTTCAACGGCGAGGGCAATCGCATCAGCGCAGTAGAGATGGGATCCCCGGCGCAAAAAGCAGGCATCTGGGCCGGCGATGAGCTGGTGGCCCTGGATGGGTTCAAGGTGAGCGCCGCCAACCTGACAGAACGCTTGACAGCCTATCAGCCCCACCAGATCATCTGTTTAAGCGTCTTTCAAGCGGACCAGTTGAAACACTTTTGGATCCCGTTGGATCCCCCTCGGCCTGATGTCTATAGGTTGGAGGTATTGCCTGAGCTGACTCCTGCTCAAGAGGCTCTTCAGCAAGGCTGGCTGGGATCCCTTGTTGTCTTGAAAGAAAAGTAACGGTAATGAAGGGCAGGAGCATCTGATGGACTTAGTTTTGGTTTTATTGATTGGGGTAGCTATTGGTTTCTCGGCAGGTATTTACGTTGCTCGCCAGTATGGGGCAAATCCTAAACTGGAGATCTGGAAACGAGAGATTATCAGAGAGATATCTTCACAGCTAAGCCAACACAGCCAAGAACTCAACGACGCGAACAAAGCGCTAATCAAATTGAGCGAAAGATTGGCAGACAAAATCTCTCAAAAGTTACAGGCTGCCCAAGATAATCTTGAAGAGTTTAAATTTCGCCTTGCCGATAACTGTCAAAGCTTGCTACAAGATTGGAGTAGAGACCTTCTACAGGCTATATCTGTAAAGTTAGCTGAACATGATGAGCAGCTAAACAATCAGCAAGTCATCCTGGAAAACTTAGTGAAAGAAACCGAATATACTTATCAGCAACTACAGGTTGCTCTTCAAAATTCTCACGGATTAGAGATATTTCAAACTACAGATCAGGACTCCCAGAATGATCAGGCTATTCAGGTTATTGATAAAGCACCAGATCCTGAGCCAATAGACGACGTGCCAAGAGATAAAGATGGGACAGCTACTGTTGATATATCAAAGATAGAGTCGTTCTTAAACTCAAAAAACATAAAGATAAAAAGCATAGCTGTGGGAGAGAAAGAGGGAAAGCTAGATCAAATAGCTACCTTTATGGGCAGCCGATACTCTTCGATTAAAAGATTTTATGGAACGATTAAATCAAATATGAATAGCGGGAGTTCCTTCTCCCTAAACCTTAGAGACGAACCTCCACAAGTAATCAGTTCAACTTGCCAAGTTGCTAAGGAGTTACACGGCATCGCATTTTTGGAAGAGTACAGATACTTTAAGGCGCCCAGATGCCTTTTGGTAGCGAGACCCAGTAGGTCGCCTCAGGCGCTGAATTTTCTGGCAGGGAACTGGCTGGAAAGATATGTCAGGGACAAGCTGATTCGCCTTACTGCAGCTCACACGGGAGAGATCAGTTTCTCTTACATCGCGAATGCCCAAGTTACTTTGTCGAACGGGGCTGATTTTGAGATGGATCTTTTCTTCCATATCAATGATAAATTCTACTGGGTGGAATCGAAGACAGGTGAGTACCAAGATAAAATACAGAAATACTCCAGGATCGCTGATGAACTCGGTCTTCAGAGAAGCCAAGCTTTCATGGTTTTAACTGATGTTAGCCAGGATATAAGAAGTAGTCTTTCTTCCCTCTATCATCTGTCAGTGATCGGTGTTGACGAGGTTGAGGCTACCTTTGATGGGATCCTGAAGAGCCATCTCCATAAAGTCTGAAAAAGTCCCAGAGAGCATCAGCTCAGGCCACAATCTTGACGGCTTGTTCCATACACCACCAGGGATCCTCGGCAAAAGCCGGCATGGGAGTGCTGCCTGCCTTGCCCAGAACGGCCAGCCTTACCTCTCGATCTAGACGGGATCCGGCCCCGTAGGGATCCTCGGAGGGGGGCTCCAGCCGTTGCCCCAGGGGAGGCATCACCATAATGCCCGGCTGCATGCTGGTGCCGCTGACCCAGATTTTGAAGTGATCCACCGCTACGTTCGTTCCTTCTGGCAGTTGCATCTGCAGCAAGTAGCGGGGGCCAGAGCCGATCAGCAGGCTCTCATTGGGGCGCAAGCGGGCAGGCAGATCTGGTTGATAGGGGTAAACCAAGTCCACGCTGTACCGCCGCTCGTCAAAGACGGTGACATAGACATGCACCGGGGTGGGGGCTCTGTTTCTCAGGGCAATGGCCAGGTTGCGGCCCGCTTGGATTTGTACTTGTCCCTGGGGATCCCGCGGCAGAGGGCTCACTTCGGCAGGGGCAGAGCTGCTGGCCGGGGTTTCCAGTTGGAGAAATTCCACTTCCAAGATGCTGCTCAGCGCATCGCTGGGAGGTTGCAGATTCAAGAGGTTGCCGAAAGCGGCCACGTGCTCCAACAGCCGCACCAGCTTGCGAGGCAGGGCCTGTAGCTTTTTCACCGGGATCCGGAAGGCCGCCAGAGCCACCTCTTCCCCCCGACGGTAAAAGTGATAAATGGCATCGGGCAACAGCTCTACCCGCAAGTCTGCTGCTTCCGGATCTGTGTAGGCCAGAAGCGGTGAGGCCGGCAAAGCCGCCAGCAAATTGGCAACAGGCATTTGGATCTGACTGGGATCCGCACAGGTGAAAGCCACCCGCAACGGCTGGAATCGGACAGAGGACATGGGGGCAATCCTGCAAAAACCTGGAACGGAGTCTGCCGTATTCTCCTGCTGTGAGGTTGCCGGGCAAGCAAGCCAAGCTCTATATTACCTGCTCAGTTCTCCCCACCTCGACCGGGCTGTGGCCAAGTCAGCTCCCGGCCAACAGACCCCCAACAGGCCACAGCTCCGTAATCAAACTTAACACCAAAGGCAAATGGAACCGATTGGGAAACCATCTCGGATCCCATCTGCAAATGATCTCTTGATGGTCTATTCTTGATCCTGTTGTCGGGTTTGCGGCTGGAGTGGAGCCCACCTCTCCTCTTTCTAGACTGATCTACGGAGAACCATGTTTAGCAAAGCTTTTTCTGTTCAGAAGGTGTTTGTGCCAGCGCGTCGTCGGTTGCTTGTCCTGCTGTTGGCTGTGTTGATGGCTGGGTTTGGCTGGGGTCTGGCTCCAGTGTTTGCAGCTAAGGATATTCCTGCGGTGGCTCTGTCGCCAACCGAGTCCATTACCTTTACCGAGGCCCAGTTGGCCAAAGGGAAGAAGTTATTCAACACCGCGTGCGCCCAGTGCCATGTGGGCGGTCAGACCTATCCCAACCCAGACGTAAGCTTGAAGCTTTCGGATCTGGAGGGGGCAACTCCCCCACGGGATAATGTGCTGGCAATCGTGGACTACATCAAGAATCCGGTCACCTATGACGGGGTGGAGTCTCTGTTGGAGTATCACCCCAACACCCAGCTCACCAGTGAGTATCCCCGTCTGCGCAACCTCACCGACGAGGATCTGAAGCTGATTGCGGGCTACATTCTGGTGCAGGCCAAGACTGTTCCCGGCTGGGGCGGTACCAAGAACGAAAGCCACAGCGACCTATCGGCCTATCTCTAGGTCTGGATCGGAAGTTGCCTATGAGATGTCGGATCCCGTCTCGCCTCTAGGCCTAGGTCGGGATCCTGGCCTTGTTGTGGCTGGGGCTGGCCAGTCCGGTGGCGGCTCGCATTCATCCTTACCAAGAAAACTGGGTTTAGGGAACTGCCCCGCAAGGGGGAATGCCTGGGGAGATGAGCACCGCTGTCGTAGAGGGGCAGCCCAACACGGTAAGTGCTGTCGCAGAGCCAGGAACCAGAATCTCCTGCCTTTGGGCAGGGGAGTATGTCAAGGATGTCAAAAATCGTTTTCAGTCCGCCTGCTCGAATTGTCATGTGGGCGGTGCCACCTTGTCGGCTCCCAACATTTCCCTCTCTTTGAAGGACTTGCGCGGTTCTACTCCACCCCGAGATACCCTTCAAGCCTTGATGAAGTACCAGCGGGATCCCCGTAGCTACGATGGCTCGGATTCTATCTATGAATGACGTCCTGTGCCCCCTTCCTGGATGGACAACGAAGCCCTAAGAAATCTGGCTGCCTTTATTCGTTGAAGACCTTTCCGTATAGTCCAGCCATCCGGTGAATAAACTCCAACTGGCATCGCGAATGGCCTTGGCCAAGTGGTGGTTCCTCACCAAGTTGCGCACCGGCAAGTCCTCATACGCCACAATGTCGTGAGACAAAGCGCTCCGCGTCGCCGTAGGCGAGTACCACGCACCGGGTCACCTTGATGACACAGTCTCTGCGCTGGCGCTGGACTTTGAGATGCACCTTGCCCAGTCGCTTCCTCTGCTTTGGGTAGTTCTTAGATTGGGGTTTGATCCCCTTCCTATACTTCCGACTTAACCTCCGCTGGTGTCGCTTCAACCTCCTCTTGGCACGACGCAAGAATTTGGGGCACTCTACCTTGTTAGTGCATCAAGCCCACATCCAGCCCCGCCACCTGGCCGGTGGACTCCACCTGCTCCTGACGCTCCACGTCCAGGCAGAACTGGGCGTAGTAGCCATCGGCTCTCCGCACCACCCGCACCGGTTGATTTTCAGGGTGAGGATGTCCTGCCGCACCTCGCCGTTGCAATACAGAGCAAAGGTGCCTGCTTGGAAGCCATCTGTGAAGGTGAGGGACATCCTATCTGCTGCCAGCTTCCAGCCGGAGACTTTGTACTCCACAGAGCGACAGTGTTTCTGGAACTGGGGACAGCCTTTTTGGGCTTCCTGGTTCTGGCAGCGGCGGTAGAAGGTGGAGATGGCAGACCAAGCTCGCTCCGCGCTGGCTTGTCGGGCAGAGGAGTTAAGCTTCTGGGCGAAGGGGAACTCTCTGGCCAAGTTCTTGCAGAGGGCATAGAGGGCAGCTCTGCCAACCCCCTGGTTATCCATCCAGTGGCGCAGGCATTTGTTGCGGATAAACTGGGCAGTGCGGATGGCCTCGTCCAAGGCTTGGTACTGCTGGGCTGTGCCGTTGAGGAGCTTGGCTTCTGGAACGCGCATGGGCACACTTTAGCGCAGGTCTAACGAGATAAAAGTCGTCCTAGAAGGGCAGGGCTTTAAACCCAGTTTTTTGGTAATCGGTGGATGCCGATCTGTAATCCAACGGCTGCTCGAACTCCCTCAGGGCTTCATTCAAGATGGATCCGACTGCCCCACTGGCCGATACGATCGCTGCTATTGCCACTGCGGTAGTGCCTGAACAGGGCAGTGTGGGGATTGTGCGCCTTTCCGGGTCACGATCCCTTTCCATTGTCCAAGCCATCTTCACCCCTGCCCGCCGCAACGCAGTCTGGGAGAGCCATCGGCTCCTCTACGGCTGGATCCACGATGAGAAAGGCCAAATTCTAGACGAAGCGCTGGCCGTTTGGATGCAAGCCCCCCGCTCCTACACCCGCGAAGATGTGGCAGAGCTGCATTGCCACGGTGGCATCATGGTGGTTCAGGCCACGTTGCAACAATGCCTGCGGCAGGGGGCGCGGTTGGCCCAGCCGGGGGAGTTTAGCCTGCGCGCTTTTCTGAATGGCCGCATTGACCTCACCCAGGCCGAGAGTGTGGCCGATCTGGTGGCGGCCCGCTCCCCTCAGGCAGCCCGGATGGCCTTGGCGGGCTTACAGGGCAAGCTAGGGGGATCCATTCGCGCCCTGCGCCAGGAGCTGCTGGGTTTATTGGCAGAAATTGAGGCTCGCATCGACTTTGAAGAGGATCTGCCCCCCTTGGACGTTGCCGCTTGGCAGGCCCGGCTCCAAGCTATTCAAGCCCAGATGCAAGCCCTGCTGGCCACGGCAGAACGGGGACAACTGCTGCGCACCGGGGTGAAGGTGGCCATTGTCGGGAGGCCCAATGTGGGCAAGTCCAGCCTGCTCAATGCTTGGTCAGGACAGGATCGGGCCATCGTCACCGATCTGCCCGGCACCACCCGCGACGTGGTGGAATCCCACCTGGTGGTAAAAGGGATCCCCGTTCAACTGCTGGACACTGCCGGCATCCGCGCCACCGAAGATCCGGTGGAACGGCTGGGGGTGGAGCGCTCCCAACGCCTAGCCCAGGCTGCCGATGTGCTGGTACTGGTCATCGACGCCCAAGCGGGCTGGACGGCTGCCGACGCCGCCATCTACGAGTCGATCCGCCATCGCCCCCTCATCCTGGTGATCAACAAAACCGACCTCGCCCCGCCAGAGGGGATCCCTCTCCCCCCCGAGATTGCCCACCGCGTCCCCACGGTTGCCGCCCAAGGGAAAGGGATCCCGGAGCTGGAAGAAGCCCTGGAGCAGCTTGTCACCCAGGGACGTCCCCAGCCCAATCTGGAGATAAGCCTGAACCAGCGGCAGGCCGCTGCCCTCCGACAAGCCCAAGCCAGCCTGGAACAGGTGGGGCAGGCCATCCAAGCTCAGCTCCCCCTGGACTTTTGGAGCATCGACCTACGGGGCGCCCTACATGCCCTTGGCCAGATCACCGGCGAGGAGATCTCGGAATCGGTGCTGGATCAGATCTTCAGCCGCTTCTGCATCGGTAAGTAGCCCCCTAACTCATACTCATTTTGAGTTTGTGTTACTATGGGCTCAGTTGGGAAGCCGAAGCGGATCCCCGATAATGGAAACACAGTTAGGAGGTTGGCCATGGTTACCGCCGAGAAAACCCGTCTCTACCCCACCCAGATCGATTTGCCAGCAGAGGCTCGCGCGCAACTGGTGGAGCTGCTCAACCAGTCCTTGGCAGACACGTTGGATCTGAAGACGCAGGTGAAACAGGCCCACTGGAACGTTAAAGGCATGCACTTCATCGCCTTGCACGAGATGTTCGACACTTTTGCCAGCACCCTGGAAAACTACGTGGACATGCTGGCGGAACGGGTTACGGCGCTGGGGGGCATTGCCCGCGGCACCGCTCGCATCGTTGCCCAAACCTCCACCTTGCCGGAGTACGATCTGGCCGCTGAAGAGGGTCGGGATCACCTGCAGGCTTTGGCAGCCCGTTACGCTCAATATGCAGCTTCCGTCCGCCGCAACATTGACCGCACCACCGAACTGGGGGATGCCGACACAGCAGACCTGTTCACCGAGATCTCGCGCCAGATTGACAAAGATCTTTGGTTTATCGAGGCTCACCTGCAGGCGTGACGCCAGCGAGGCCAGTCACAGGCAAGTGGATCAAGCAAAATGGGCGTTAACGTTCCCCTCCTGTATTTGGTGGCTCTGGCCAGTATCCTCGGCGTGGCGGGCTTCTTTGTCCTGCGGGAGGTGCTGCGGGTACGGGCCCAGGAAAAGGTCATCCGTGAGCTGCAGCCCCGCCTGAGCAAAGGCAAGGGATCCCCGCAGGAGCACTACGAGTTGGGCAGCGTCTATTTGCAAAAAGGCCTCTACGACCAGGCGGTTGCCCAGCTCAAAAAAGCCCTAGAAGTGGCTGGGGAGAACATTCCCCCCGTCTGCAACGCCCTCGGTTTTGCCTACTTCAGCCAGGGGCAGTACGACTTGGCCATCCGCTACTACAAGGATGCCGTGGCTGCGGATCCCGGTTATGTAACTGCTTGGAACAATCTGGCCCATGCCTATGAGAAGAAAAATCTCTATGGCCCAAGCCTGGAAGCTTACGAAACTGCCCTGAAGTTGGATCCCCGAAATGCCATTGCTAAGCGGCGCTCGGAGTCTCTGCGCAAACGGTTGCAGCCCAGCCCTTGAGGATCCCATCTGCAATTCCATCCGCAGAAATCCTCTTGACCGCGGCACAGTTGTCCATAGGAGTTGGCGCTAAAGACTCCATCCTGCCTCTATAGGCACCTCCTTATCCTCTCAAAAGAAGATTGAAATATTGAAATCTTGAGCGTAAATGTAAGATCCGGTATCGTGTTGCCTGGGCTGGTATTATGTCTTAAATAAAACGAGAGGCCATTTCATGGATTCGCAATCGGTAGCACCTGTGGTTTTGGTGATCCTGGATGGCTGGGGTTATCGGGATGCTCTCGATGGCAACGCGGTGCTGGCTGCGGAAACCCCTGTCCTGGATAGCCTTTGGGCTGCCTATCCCCACACCCTGCTGCAAGCTTCGGGTCGGGCCGTGGGCCTGCCGGCAGGACAGATGGGCAACTCTGAAGTCGGGCACCTGACCTTGGGGGCAGGGCGGGTGGTGCCGCAGGAATTGGTGCGCATCAGCGACGCGATAGAGACAGGATCCCTTTTCCAGGATCCCTTGTTGATGCAAGTTTGTCGCCAGCTCAGAGAGCGAGGGGGCCGTTTTCACTTCGTTGGCCTTTGCTCCGAGGGGGGGGTTCACTCCCACATCGACCATCTCTATGGGTTGCTCAAGCTGGCGGCCCAGGCTGAGATTCCGGCCTATGTCCACGCCATCACCGATGGCCGCGACACCTTGCCCCGCGATGGTGCCAGGGTTCTGGCCGCCCTGGAAAAAGAGCTGCAATGGCTGGGCAATGGCGTCATCGCCACCCTGAGCGGACGCTACTACGCCATGGATCGGGATCGCCGTTGGGAGCGCACCCAAAAGGCCTACGAGATCATGACCCAAGACGGCCCTGGCCGTGGACAAAGCGCCGCGGAGGTGATGGAAGCTTTCTATGCCCAGGATCTCACAGACGAGTTCATCCCGCCCACCCGCCTGGCTCCGGGGGCTGTGCAGCCGGGAGATGCGGTGCTTTTCTTCAACTTCCGCCCAGATCGCGCCCGCCAACTTACCCAAGCCTTTGTCTGCCCAGACTTTTCGGGTTTTCAGCGCCCCTTGCTGCCGGATCTCACCTTCATCACCATGACTCAGTACGAGGCGGATCTGCCGGTGCAGGTGCTGTTCAAGCCCCAGAACCTGAATCACCTGCTGGGCCAAGTGGTGAGCGAGGCCGGCCTCAAGCAATTGCGCATTGCTGAGACGGAAAAATACGCCCATGTCACCTACTTCTTCAACGGCGGCATTGAGCAGCCCTTCCCCGGTGAGGATCGCATCCTGGTGCAAAGCCCGCTGGTGACCACCTACGACCAGGTGCCAGAGATGTCGGCAGTGGAAGTGACCGACAAAGCGATAGAGGCCATCGCCCGCCGCGAATACAGCCTGGTGGTGCTCAACTATGCCAATCCCGACATGGTGGGCCACACCGGCAACTACGAAGCCACCATCCGCGCTTTGGAGACGGTAGATCGCTGTTTGGGCAGGTTGCTGGCGGCAGTGGTGGATGCAGGAGGCACCACTTTGATCCTGGCGGATCACGGCAATGCCGAGCTGATGTGGGATGAGAACGGCAACCCCTGGACGGCCCACACCACCAACCCCGTTCCCTGCATTTTGGTGGAGGGGGAAAGGCGTAAAATCCCCGGCTGTGGCGGCGATGTCAAGTTCCGCTCCGACGGCACTTTGGCCGACGTGGCCCCCACCCTCCTGGAGATCTTGGGCCTGCCTCAACCTCCCGAAATGACAGGACGCTCGCTTTTGCAGCCGGCAGAATATACCATTCTCCAGCGGCAACCCAGTCCTGTGGGGCGGTAGGTGCCAGGGATCCCTTACTCCGCCACCGGGATCCCTTCTTGAGCCAGCCATGCCGTCAGCTCTCCCCAGGTGCGATAGACGGCCAGAACCCGTGAGCGCTCGGGGTGATAGGGGGCAGCCAAGCGCTCCAACTGCAGGAAGCGAGCCTGAGGGAGGATCACCGCCGCCTCGGGGTCGCTGGGGGTAGCTCGCCTCAAAGAGCTGCTGTAGCCTCGGTAGATAAGAACCAAGTCCATTTCTCCCTCGCTTTCCACCTCAACCCGGAGCACCTCCTGCGGGTGGTCTTGGCTGTAGCGCTCCAAGGCCAAGGGCCAAGGCAGGGCCTTCATGCTTCTTGTTCCCCCTTATCAGTTCCAGGCCGCAGCCGCCAGACGAAATAGACGCTGTAAAGCAAGTAGGCCACCAGCCCCCAGGCCCCCACACTTCCCAACAGCTCCGGCGGCACCTGGGGATGGAAGATTTCCCGAAACCCCAGCGGTGGCCCAAACCAAGCCCGGCACTCCTCTGGCAGAGAAGTGCGGAAAGCACAGGGCACAAAGGCCCCCGAAAAGAGGATCCCGGCCCCCATGTAGCCGGTCAAGCTCCACCGCCAGAGCCGAAAGATCCGCGCCGCCCAGGTTCTCGACTGCTCGAGAGCAGCACTCCAATCCCGCCAAAACCAAAGACAGATCAAGATCAGGAGTCGTGCCATCGCCCCGCTGAGAAAGCTGACGGGCAGGCCCCCAATCATCAGGTACACCGTCACCGCCAAGAGGCTCGATACCCGCCAGTAAACGATCAAGAGCTGAATCAAGGGCCGCAACCCCACCGCAAAAGCCCAAATCAGCAGCAGCAATGGCATCACCACCGTCAGCGCCACTGCCAAGCGGTAGTCCAGCCAGATTGCATCCACCAGCCAACTCTGGGGAGTCATCCCCACCCTCTGCCACTCCTGCCCCTTAGTATATGAAACCTGGGGGATCCAGGACGGGACACAGAGAGTTACGGAATGTTAACGCCTGCTGACCATCCCCAGCAAAACTTTACACCAGACAGCTTTCAGAAAGTTTTCCATTTTGCCGCTACCGATCCCCGAAAGTGGTAGATTCTTAGCTAGCTCCTCAGAGGAGTATCCCTGTCGTTCGGAAGGCCAGCTGCCTGTCTGAGCGACCAGCGGAGTCTCCTTCAGACCTTGGCCCAACTTAATCTCATTAAGTATTGTTACTTAATCGTGTTATCTTGGGTTAAGGTCAAACCTTGAGAGGCATGACCTCGAAACCATGGCCCGTTCTTCCAGACTCCTCTCTCACAGTTCTACCCGTTGGAAGGCGACCCAGTGGAAGCCCAGACCACTGCCTCCCTTGGAGAATGCACCTCCTTCTCCGAAGCGGGAGGAAGAGACAGGGGATCCAGTTGCGTCAGAGCCACCCCTTGCCCTGGGGAAGCCCGATTTGGCGAGGAAGGTGAAGGGTGGAGCTAGGGGGGCAGCAGTTGCTGGCAGCGGGAGCTATGAAGCGCTGCAGCTGTGGCTGGTGCTGGTTACCTTGGGGGTAAGTCTGGCCATTGCCGTGGGAGTGGCCCTGGTTTACTCTCTGGGGGTAGCTGCCAACTACTTGCTGGGGGCGGTTGTTGGCGTGGTTTATCTGCGCATGCTGGGCCGCGGCGTAGCGGAGCTGGGCAAAAGCCGCAACCGTTTGGGGGTGACGCGTTTGGCTCTGTTTGTCGGGCTGATCGTTTTAGCCACTCAGGTGAAGTCTTTACAGATATTGCCCATTTTCCTGGGGTTCATGACCTACAAGGTCACCCTGCTCATTCATCTTGTCCAGACCTTGACCCGTTCATCTTCTTCTGTGTGATGCCCATGAACCTGTCCTTCTCCTCTCCTCCTCTTTTGGCAGAACTCGAGGTCGGCCATCACCTTTACTGGCACCTGGGCAAATTCACGGTTCACGGGCAGGTTTTGATCGCCAGCTGGATCGCCATTGCCCTGATCTTGACGGTGGTCATTTTGGGCACCCGTCAACTGCAGCGGGAGCCGGCTGGCCTGCAAAACTTTGTCGAGTATGCCCTGGAATTTGTGCAAAGCATTGCCCGAGCCCAGATTGGCGAGAAAAACTTCCGGCCCTGGGTACCCTATGTCGGCACCTTGTTCCTGTTTATCTTTGTCTCCAACTGGATGGGCAACCTCTTCCCGTGGAAGCTGATTCCTCTGCCGGAAGGGGAGCTGGCCTCTCCCACCAACGACATCAACACCACTGCTGGCTTGGCGCTGCTTACCAGCATCATGTATTTCGTAGCCGGCATCAGCAAGCGGGGGCTGTCTTACTTCAAAAAATACATTGAGCCTACCCCGATTCTGCTGCCCATCAATGTTTTGGAAGATTTCACCAAGCCCCTCTCCCTGAGTTTCCGTCTGTTCGGCAACATCCTGGCCGAAGAGCTGGTGATAGCGGTGTTGGTGTTGCTGGTGCCTCTGTTTATCCCAGTGCCGGTGATGATTTTGTTTCTGTTTACGGGGGCAATTCAGGCTTTGATCTTCTCAACCCTCTCGGCAGCTTACATTGGAGAGGCGCTGGAAGGTCATGGAGGAGGGGATCACCACGATTGATCCCGCTGGTCGGTCGATCCATCTTGAACCTTTTCGGGAGGATCATCTCAAATGGGTCAGCGCAAGGGATCCCTTCTTTTGGTAAGGTTTGTTGGGGCTGACAGATTGGTTCTGAAAGCCGCCGACAAGGGAGTGATTTGAGGCTGTAGTGTATCAGACCCGATCACCTCTGAAGCTCAAGAGACGTTGTTGTTGTGTCAATCACCAAGGAGCATCTCACTATGGATCCGTTAACCTCTGCTGCTTCTGTTCTGGCTGCTGCTCTGGCCATTGGTCTGGGATCCCTGGGTCCTGGGATCGGACAGGGGAACGCCGCTGCTGCTGCGATGGAAGGGGTGGCCCGCCAACCGGAGGCGGAAGACAAGATCCGCGGCAACCTGCTGGTTAGCCTGGCCTTCATGGAAGCTCTGACCATCTACGGCTTGGTGGTGGCTTTGGTGCTCTTGTTTGCCAACCCCTTCGCCTAGTGTCCTACGGGGGCGGGCCGCAGCGATGGCCGAGGTGAGCCATATCCGCCCCCCAACCCGGCCTGACGGTAGACCTAAGTTTCTGTTGGGGTCATAACACCCATGCTCTTCCAAACTCTATTGGCTGTTGAAGCGGCTGAAAAAGGTGGTCTTTTCGATCTGGATGCCACCCTGCCCCTGATTGCCATTCAGTTTTTGCTGTTGGTGGCAGTGCTCAACTCCCTCTTCTATGAGCCGGTTACGCGGGCTATCGACAGCCGCAGCGACTACATCCGCACCACTCAAGCGGAAGCCCAAGAGCGGTTGGACAAGGCGGTGTCGTTGACCCGACAGTATGAGTCTGAGATCAGCCAGGCCCGCTTGCAAGCCCAGCAGGTGATCGCTGAGGCAGAGGCTGCAGCTGCTCGCATTCGTTCCGAGAAACTGGCTGCTGTGCAGGCAGAGATCCAGCAGAAGCTGGAGGCGGCGCGGCTACAGGTCGAGCAAGAGAAGCAGGCAGCCCTCGAACAGCTGCAGCAGCAGGTGGATGCCATTGCCGCCCAGATTACCCAGAAACTGTTGGGCAGTGCTCGTTAGATCGCTGGTTGGAAGTACTTTTGGAGGAGCTTGCGATGCCTGTGTGGAGTTGGGTGGCCGGTTGGATCTTGGCTGTGGCCGAGACCACGGAGCTACTCCCAGAAGCCAAGGCAGGAGAGGGGGATCTCTTGGCCAAGATTCTCGAGAGCAACCTGATCAACATCGCGATCATTCTCACCTTGCTGTTTATCTTGGGTCGCAAAGTGGTGGGAGAAGCCCTGGCCAAGCGGCGGGAGGGGATCCTAGAAGAACTGCGGCAGGCGGAGCAGCGCAAACAGGAAGCCATCGAGAAGCTGGCGGATCAGCAGCAAAAGCTGGCCCAGGCTCAGCAGGAGGCTGAACGTATCCGCAAGCAGGCGGAAGCCAACGCCGAAGCCCGTCGGCAAGAGTTGTTGGAGCAGGCGGAGCGGGAAGTTGAGCGGCTGCGGGCCAATGCCGAGAAAGAGTTGTCTAGCGAGCAGGAGCGGGTTTTTCAGGAGTTGCGTCGGCAGATCGTTCGCCAAGCCTTGAGCAAGGTGGAGCAGGAGCTGCCGCAGCACCTCAACGAAGAGACCCACCGCAGCCTGATCGAGAAAGGGATCCAAATGATTGCCCGCTAACTCTCAAGGAGGAGAAAGGTATGATCAGCAGCACAATGGCTGAGAAGGTGGTGGATCCCTATGCCGAGGCTCTCATTGCTCTTGGGTCAGGCCAGGGATTGCTGGACACTTTTGCCGCCGATATGCGCTTTATTGCCGAGGTTTTGCGGGCTACGCCGGAGCTGGGCCAGTTTCTCGCCAACCCGGTGATCAAGGCCGAGGCCAAAAAGAACCTGCTGCAGCAAGTATTTGCCGAGCAGATCCACCCTCTGCTGCTCAATGCTCTGCAGTTGTTGACCGACCGCCGCCGTATCATGTTTCTCGGGGCCGTCTGCCAGCGCTTTTTGGATCTGCAACGGAAGCTCCAGAACATTGTCCTGGCCGAAGTGACGACGGCGATACCCTTGACGGAAGCTCAGCAGCAGTCAATTCGCGAGCGGGTGATGGACTTCACCCAGGCCAGCGGTGTGGAGTTGCAAGCCACTCAGGATCCGGAGCTGCTGGGAGGGGTGGTCATCAAGATTGGATCCCAGGTGATCGACCTCAGCTTGCGTGGACAGTTGCGCCGGCTTGCCTTGCAGTTGGCCTAAGTTGGTTTTTGAGGATCCCTTCCCATTACTTGAGAGGACTGCTATGCCTACCATTCGCCCAGACGAGATTAGCACCATCATCAAACAGCAGATTGAGCAGTACAACCAGGAGATGCAGGTCTCCAATGTGGGGACAGTTCTGCAGGTGGGGGATGGCATTGCCCGCATCTACGGTTTGGATAAGGTGATGGCCAGCGAGCTGCTGGAATTTGAGGATGGCACCACCGGTATTGCCCTCAACCTGGAAGAAGACAACATCGGTGCCGTGCTGATCGGCTCCGGGCGGAATATCCAAGAGGGATCCACCGTCAAATCTACGGGCAAGATTGCCAGCATCCCGGTGGGGGAAGCCCTCTTGGGCCGCGTGGTGGATCCCCTGTGCAACCCCCTCGACGGCAAAGGCCCGATCCAGTGTACGGAGTCTCGCCTGATCGAATCTCCGGCACCTGGCATTGTCGATCGCCGCTCTGTGTACGAGCCCCTGCAAACCGGCATTACCGCCATCGATGCCCTGATCCCCATCGGGCGGGGGCAGCGGGAACTGATCATCGGCGACCGCCAAACCGGCAAGACCACCGTTGCTGTGGACACAATCCTGAACCAAAAAGGGCAGGATGTGATCTGCATTTACGTGGCCATTGGTCAGAAGCAGAGCACCATCGCCCAGGTGGTGGGCATCCTGACCGAGCGAGGGGCTATGGACTACAGCATTGTGGTGGCTGCCGGCGCCGATAGCCCGGCCCCGTTGCAGTGGCTGGCCCCCTACTGTGGCGCCACCATTGCTGAATACTTCATGTACCAGGGCAAACACACCCTGGTGGTCTATGACGATCTCTCCAAGCAGGCGGTGGCCTATCGGCAAATGTCGCTGCTGCTGCGCCGTCCACCCGGTCGGGAAGCTTATCCTGGGGATGTGTTCTACCTGCACTCGCGGCTATTGGAGCGAGCCGCCAAGCTGAGCAGCCAACTGGGAGAGGGATCCATGACGGCACTGCCGATCGTGGAAACCCAGGCCAATGACGTGTCGGCCTACATTCCCACCAATGTTATCTCCATCACCGATGGGCAGATCTTCTTGGAATCGGATCTGTTTAATGCCGGCATCCGCCCGGCCATCAACGTCGGGATTTCCGTCAGCCGCGTCGGCTCTGCGGCTCAGACCAAGGCGATGAAAAAGGTGGCTGGCTCCATCAAGGTGGAACTGGCCCAATTTCGGGATCTGGAAGCCTTTGCCCAATTTGCCTCTGACCTGGATGAGGCCACCCAAAAGCAGTTGGCCCGCGGCCAACGGCTGCAGGAGTTGCTGAAACAGCCGCAATACTCTCCCCTGTCTCTGGATCAGCAGGTGGCCATTATCTATGCGGGAACACGAGGCTATTTGGATGACATTCCGGTGGAGAAGGTCTCCAGCTTCAAGCAGGGCCTTTTGGCTTACCTGGGCACCACCCATCCCAAGTACGGCGAGATCGTCCTCTCCACCAAGCAGCTCACCGACGAGGCAGAAGAAATCCTGAAAACGGCCATCACAGAGTTTAAGCAGAGCTTCGTGGCCAAGGCAGCCTAGCCTGACGCGGATCTCTCCTGGCCCGGATCCCTGTCGACCACCAAAATAGAGGGAGTAGGTTATGGCAAACCTCAAGCGCATCCGCGATCGCATCAAGGCGGTGAAAAACACCCGCAAAATCACCGAGGCCATGCGGCTGGTGGCAGCAGCCCGAGTGCGCCGCGCCCAAGAGCAAGTGATGGCCACCCGTCCCTTTGCCGACCGACTGGCCCAGGTTTTCTATCGGCTGCAAACTCGGCTGCGGCTGGAAGATGTCAACTTGCCTCTGCTGAAGCAGCGCCCCATTCAGACGGTAGGGCTGTTGGTGGTGGCCGGGGATCGGGGCCTGTGCGGAGCCTACAACGCCAATGTGATCAAGCGCACCGAAGAGCGCGTCCGCGAACTGCAGGAGACGGGACAGCAGGTGCAGCTTTACCTGGTGGGCCGCAAGGCGGTGCAGTATTTTCAGCGGCGCTCCGCTCCCATCGCCAAGACCTACGTGAATTTGTCTCAGATCCCCACGGCGGCTGAGGCTGCCCAGATTGGGGATCAGCTCCTCTCGGCCTTCTTGTCGGAGAAGGTGGACAAGGTAGAGCTGCTCTATACCCGCTTTGTCTCTTTGATCAGCTCCCGTCCGGTGGTGCAATCCCTGTTGCCCCTCGATCCGTCGCGGTTGGCCACTCAAGACGATGAAATTTTTCGTCTTTTGGTGCGGGGCGGAGAGTTTACTGTCGAGCGCAGCAAAGTCATCGCAGCGGTCTCGGCCCCACCTCAGGACATGATCTTTGAGCAGGATCCCGTGCAGATTTTGGATGCACTGCTGCCGCTGTACCTGAACAACCAGTTGCTACGGGCCTTGCAGGAGGCGGCGGCCAGCGAATTGGCAGCTCGCATGACGGCCATGAACAACGCCAGCGACAATGCCAGCGAGCTTATCCGCACGCTGGGTCTTGCCTACAACAAAGCTCGCCAGGCGGCCATTACTCAGGAGATCCTGGAGGTGGTGGCCGGAGCAGAAGCCCTGTAGACTTCTCAGAGGGGATCCCCTGAGGAGCCGAGGTTGCGTTGTCGCGCCATCTGGGAGTTGAGCAGAATCACCGGCAAGATCCCCACCAAGACAATGGCCAAGGCCGGTGCCCCTGCTTCCGCCAGACGCTCATCGGCTGCCAAACGGTAGGTCTGCACCGCCAAGGTGTCGAAGTTGAAGGGCCGCAGCACCATCGTGGCCGGCAGCTCCTTCATCACATCCACAAATACCAGCAGCATGGCCCCCAAGATGCCACCGCTCATCAAGGGCAAATGCACCCGCCAGAGGGTACCCAGGGATCCCTGCCCCAGGCTGCGGGCTGCCTCATCCAAACTGGGGGGAATGCGCAGCAGCGTGGCCTCAACGGTGGCCAAAGAAACGGCCAAAAACCGCACCAGATAGCCGAACACCAAAGCCGTGAGGGTACCGCCGATCACCAGGCCGGGTGGCTGTTGCAGCACCACCTGCCGCAGGTAGCTCAGCAGTTGATCCAACCACCCTAGGGGAATCAGAACCCCCACCGCGATCACCACTCCCGGCAGCGCGTAGCCCAGAGAAGACAACTGCACCGCCAGCCGCAGGCCCCACGGGGATCCCCCCTGCAGCCGCAGCCCGTACAGCACCACCACCGACACGGAAACGGCAATGACAGCCGTGATGGTCGATAGCAGAAAGCTGTTCTGGGCGTAGCTCCAAAAGCGGCGACCCAGCTCCCCCTGGCGCAGGGTCATATTGAGCAGAATCAAGGCCGGAACGACGAAGCCCAGCCCAATTGGGATCCCACAGGCCAGCCAGGCCCCCACCGCCCGGATCCCCTGTAGGCGGTAACGGGTTGAGGTGGGTTTGAACCCTTGGCGATAGTAGCGCGCCCGTCGGCGGGAGAATTGCTCCACCGCCATCAGCAGCAGCACCAGCAGCAACAGCAGAGCGGAAAGCTGAGCCGCCGCCACCGGATTGCCCAGAGCCGTCCAAGTGCGGTAGATGCCTGTGGTGAAGGTGTCCACCCCGAAATAGCTGACCGTACCGAAATCGTTGAGGGTCTCCATCAAGGCCAGCAGACAGCCGGCCACAATGCCCGGTCGAGCTAACGGCAACGCCACTTTACGAAAGCTGGCCCAAGGCCCATAACCCAGGGAGCGACTCACCTCCAAACAGGCTACCGACTGTTCCTGAAAGGCCAACCGGGCCGAGAGATAAACATAGGGATAGAGGGTGAGGATCAGCAGCAGGATTGCCCCCCACAACGAGCGAATGTTGGGGAACCAGTAGTCGCCGATCCCCCAACCTGTTACCCGCCGCAGCCAGATCTGGAAACCGCCGGTTACCTGCAAAAAATCGGTGTAGGCGTAGGCCAACACATAGGTGGGGGCCGCCAGGGGCAGCACCAACATCCACTCCAGCCAGGCCCGCCCCCAAAACTGACACATGGTCACCAGCCAGGCGGTGCCACTGCCCACCAGGATGACCCCCACCGCCACCCCTGCCATCATCACCAGGCTATTGCGCACATAGAGCCCCAAGACGGTGTCGGCCAAGTGTTCCCAAACCTGCCGCTCGTCGGCAAAAAGGCTGAGCAGCACCGTCAGAGTGGGAATCAAAAGTAAGCCCGTCAATGCCAAGGTCAGCAGCGTCCAACTGCTGAGCCAGCGCGGCCAACCCCCCTTGAGAGGATGGTCAAGGCGTTTACCCAGATTCAGCCAAGTCAACTTTTCCATCAACTACAAAAGTGCTCCCCACCGCTGACGCGAATGAAACCTGCAGGATCTCGCAAAGACTTTTTCTTTACCATTTCCCAATTGTCAGCTAGAAGGCACAGGAGCCCTCCCCTCTGCCTACAGTGCAAGGACCGGGAGGAATTCGGAGTCATAATGAGTCATAATATAATAATATAACCTAACTATGACCCAAGTCCTGACCATTTCCTGCAAGCTCAAGGTGTCTGAGTCGCAAGCCGCAAAGTTGGACGCGACCTTGGATGCCTTCGGCCAAGCCTTGAACTGGGTCAACCAAAACAAACCCGAGAAGGTCGCCAACGCCGTCAAACTTCAATCTCTGGGCTACCACCAAATCCGTGCCCGGTTCGGCTTGTCCAGTAATTTGGCTCAACAGGTATGCAGACAGACAGCGTCTGCCCGCAAGGTGGCACAACAGAAAAACCGCCCGGTCAAAGCGTTCAAGGGTGGCTTTGCTACCTATGATGCTCGTATCTTTTCGTTCCGCGAGAAAGACTGGACGGTGTCGCTGACCACGGTGGAGGGTCGAGAACGCTTTGAGCTGGCAATCGGTCATTACCAGAGAGAACAGTTGGCGGGCTCCAATCCCAAATCTGCCACTCTGGTCAAGCGCAAAGGTTCCTACTCCATCCAGATTTGCGTGGAAGCAAAGCCACCAGAACAGCAGAACACCGCTCAGGTGCTGGGGGTGGATTTGGGAAGGACGGATATTGCCCATACGTCAGAGGGGGGCAACTGGAATGGACAGCAGTTGAACAGAGTCCGAGACCACTACTCCCGGTTGAGGGCGGTACTCCAACGCAAAGCCAGTAAGGGCACACGCAGTTCGCGGCGCAGATGCAGAGAACTGCTGCAACAGCTGTCTGGCAAGGAGAACTGAGACAGTTTCTAGAGTACAAGGCTCTGCGTGCAGGGGTTTCTCTGATCCTTGTTCCGCCTGCTCATACCTCGCAGAGCTGCCACCGGTGTCTGCACATTACATCCCGACCCTGCGCGATCCTATCGCAGTGGGAAGAAGTTTAAGTGTGAGCATTGTGGATGGGAAGGGGATGCGGACTTGAATGGGGCAAATATGATTGCACTTTTGGGGGCTGCTGTAAACCAGCCCAGAGGCTAAGCCTACGGCTTGCTTCGCGAACGTGATTGGCTTGCCAACTACAGGGCTACCGAAAGCTCGCTCTCTATATGTCAGCATGAGTGCGGGTGGTTTACTGAAGGCTATGGCAGAAGAAGAGCTACAAGAGCAAAGCGTCGGATCTTCCCACTCTCCTCCAGACGGTAGGGATCCCTCCCCTGAAGGACAAAGATCCGTTCACGCCGCTCGGACGGAGTCCTCGGCTTCTGAAGCACAAGCGGAATCGGTGCCCGATCCTATCAGCAGCGGGGGCGGGGAACTGTCTGCCATCCCGGTTGCCCCGCCGGGGTTTAAGTCGGGATTTGCAGCGCTGATCGGGCGGCCCAATGTGGGCAAATCCACCCTGCTCAATGCCCTGGTGGGACAAAAGGTCGCCATCACTTCTCCCGTGGCCCAGACCACCCGCAACCGCCTACAGGGGATCCTCTCTCTGCCGGAAGCCCAGATCATCTGGGTGGATACCCCTGGCATTCACAAGCCCCACCACCGCCTGGGGGAAATTTTGGTACACAACGCCCAGGCAGCCATTGCCGCTGTGGATGTGATCCTCTTCGTGGTGGATGGATCGGTGCCGGCAGGACGGGGGGATGCTTTTATTGCCGAGCGGATCCCTGCCGCTTCCCCCTGCCTGATCGTCTGCAACAAAGCGGATCTGCTGCCTCGGGATGTTGCCGTGCGCCAAGCTCACCAGGAGAGCTACCAAGCCCTACGCCCCGGCGCGCCCGTGGTTTGGGTGTCTGCCCTGGATCCCAGCCGTTTGACGCCTCTGATCCAGGCCACCATCGACCTGCTGCCCACCGGCCCCTACTACTACCCACCGGATTTGGTGACGGATCAGCCGGAGCGGTTCATCATGGCGGAGCTGATCCGAGAACAGGTGCTGCTGCAGACCCGCGAGGAAGTGCCCCATTCGGTGGCCGTGACCATCGACCAGGTGGAAGAAACCCCCAACGTCACCCGCATCCTGGCCACCCTCTATGTGGAGCGGGACTCCCAAAAGGGGATCCTCATCGGCAAAGGGGGGGAAAGGCTCAAGCAGATCGGCCAGGCAGCCCGCCTGCAGATTCAAAAGCTGATCCTGGGCAAGGTGTACCTGGAGCTGTTTGTCAAGGTGCGGCCCCACTGGCGGCGCTCTGAGCACCTTCTGCGCGACTTGGGCTATAGCGCTACGTCCCCCTAGCGGGAATAAGCCATTTGCGTCAGCAGGACGGAGTTCTTATGCCCCCCTCTCCCCTTGTGGGTAGGAGACTGGGGTATTTGCGCGAGCAGCACAGCGTGCTTGGGGGGAATGCTTCAAAAATGCCTTAAAAATGCCTTGGATCTGCTTGGAATAGATGCCGGATGGGATCCCTGCGTTAGCTTGGATAGCAAAGCCTTTGGAGTTCAACGGCAGTTTTTCCCATCTTGCTTTGCTGCCCCGCGCTATGACCGCTTTCTATCCCGCTACGGTTCAACCCGGCGCCCGCACCCTGCCTGGCCACTACTATGTTTCTTCCAGCCGCTTTGAGGCGGAGATTGAGCAGATTTTTTATCGGCAGTGGTTCTGCGTGGGGCGCAGTGCCGATCTGGCCCAACCTGGAGACTTTTTGCAGGTGCAGGTGCTCAGGGAAAGCCTGATCCTGGTACGGGATCCCAAGGGGCAAGCCCATGCCTTCTTCAACCACTGTCGCCATCGAGGAACCCGACTCTGCAGTGAGCCCCAAGGCCATTTTGCCGATGGGATCCTTTGCCCCTACCACGCCTGGCGCTATGGGCTGGACGGGCAATTGTTGGCAGCTCCCCAGATGCACGAGGTGGAAGACTTTCGCCGTGAAGATTATCCCCTCCACTCCGCTGCCTTGGCAGAATGGGAAGGCTTTGTCTGGGTCAATCTCAGCCGCCATCCTCAGCCCTTCGACGAGGTTTTTGCCCCATTGCAAGGCCGCTTCCGAGAGTGGAACCTGTCTGCTTTGCGGCGAGGTCATCGTATTGAATACAACGTTCAGGCCAACTGGAAATTGCTGTTTGAAAACTACTCTGAGTGCTACCACTGCCCCCTCATTCACCCGGAATTGGCCCGTCTTTCGCCGGCTCGCAGCGGTCGCAACGACCTGATGGAAGGCCCCTTTTTGGGCGGCTACATGTTGCTCAATCCAGATGTGACCAGCCTAAACATGAGTGGCCAACGCAGCTTGCCCCTGATCTCCACCGTGCGCGGAGAAAACCAACGGCGAGCCTACTACTACACCCTTATGCCCAATCTATTCTTGAGCCTGCAGCCGGACTATGTCATGACCCACACCCTGTGGCCGCAGGGATCCGACCGGACGCGGGTTGTCTGCGATTGGCTGTTTGAGCCGGAGACCTTGGCGCTGGATGGTTTTGATCCCAGCGAGGTGGTGGAATTGTGGGATCGCACCAATCGACAGGATTGGCACCTGTGCGAGCTCACCCAGCAAGGGGTGGGATCCCGTGCCTATGAAGCAGGGCCTCTTTCCCATGCAGAAGGGTTGCTGCAAGCCTTTGGGCGGGAATACCGCCGGCAGATGCAGGAGCATGACTCTAGTCAATGATACGCTGGACTATACTGAAAATAATGTACAGTATGTTCAGTATGGCTGCTTGGTAT
>NZ_JANSIG010000040.1:0-25837 GCF_047461975.1 Synechococcus sp. R55.3
GTTTGGAAACAAACAGAATGCTATCGCTGCATAGTTGAACAGTGATGTTCAGCAGTGTTCAGCGTAAATGTATCAGATACGCTGAGACTTCACAAGACCCACAGCTTTTGGGAAAGCAAGATGGGGACGCTGGCCTAGCCGTCATGGGCGGGATCCGTATGAATTAGTACCCAACCGGATAGAAAAGAGGGGCTTTTTCGATTTCTGGCAAAGCCGTTGCCTGGTGGGCTGGATCCGGCTCAACTTGGCTGGGAGAGGCAATCGGCACCTCGATCATCCGATCCGGTACCAGCGGCACCATTTCGGAGCGGTCGGCGATTTCCCGCAGAGAATTGGCAATGGATTCTTGAGTCAGCAGAAACTGTCGTTCGTTGCGCTGCATCTGCTGCCACACCTGGTAACGCTGGCTCCACCGGCTTTGGGTATGCACAGTCCAACTGTAAAGGCTCAACACTGAAACGCCGGAGAGGATAGCCATCCCTGTGGAGATTTGCTTCCACCAGGCTAGGTGTTCTGCCCAAGCAAGATGCTGGCTGCGAGGATGGGCTGATTTCAACTTCAAATTCAAAGGTTGGGTGCGGCTGGCCTGAACTGTACCGGAGAGGGGTCGGCTCAGAGCAGAAGGCTGTCTGTGGCGACGAGGGCTTTTGGGACGATCAAGACCTGCGTTCAAAGGCTGGCTAACCATGGGGCTTAACCTCACACACACCAAGGGATCCGACGGTGCAGGACTGCCGGTTCCGCTTCACCCTAGTTCCCCGCATCCCCCAATAGCAACCCCCTTCTCCCGATTCCTGGTCTCGGCGCGCTAGCCGTCCGCTTCACAGTAGCCGATCTCTTGAGATTGGGAGAACTGACTGGTGCTACATCTGACTGCTGCGGGCAGCCACTCGCAGTTTGGCAGAGCGGGCCCGTGGATTGCGTTGCCGTTCCAGTTCGGAAGGGGACAAGGGCTTGGGGGTGAGCACCTGCCAACGGGGATCCCTGCGAAAGGCCCATTTCACCAGGCGATCTTCAAGGCTATGGAAGCTGATTACGGCCAACCTGCCGCCGGGTTTCAACCAAGTGGGGGCTTGGGCCAGCAAGGTTTCTAAAGCCTCCAGTTCTCGGTTCACGGCAATGCGCAACGCCTGAAAGACGCGGGTGGCCGGGTGGATGCGGCCTCGCCGAGCTGCCGGAGGTACCGCCTGCCAAACCACCTGGGCCAACTGGGTAGTTGTGGCGAGGGGACGAGCCTGCTCGATGTGATGGGCAATGCGGCGGGCAAATCGCTCTTCGCCGTAACGGGTGAAAATCTCGATCAACTCTTCGACCGGGCGATGATTAACCCAATCGGCGGCAGTCTCCTGAGCTGTACTGGGATCCATGCGCATGTCCAGCGGCCCCTCCCCGCGAAAGCTAAATCCCCGCTCAGGACAGTCCAGTTGCGGCGAACTCACCCCCAAGTCGGCCACGATGCCATCGAAGGGGATCCCCTGCCCCTGCTCATCCCGAAAGCCATGCTGCTGCAGATCGAAATCGGCAAAATTGAGGTGCCACAGTTGGATGCGGCTGCCGGGGATCCCTTCTGCTGCAAAACGCGCTTGCGCCGCCTGTAGAGCCGCCGGATCCCGATCCAACCCCACCACTCGAGCAGCTCCCCCCCGCAGCAGCGCCAAGCTGTGCCCACCCCCTCCCAACGTCACATCCAAAAAAATACCGCCCCCCTGGGGTTGCAGGTAGGCCATCACCTCCTCGGTCAAAACGGAATCGTGTTGATACACCTTGCCAAGCACGGTCTGCGGGGGTTCTATTTCTGCTGCTACAAAGTTCAGTATCTGCAAAAAAAAGGCCGAGGCCAGGCCCCGACCGAGGAATCCATGTTGTTAAGGTGATCCTCTGAGAAAAGAGGGGTGGCCGTCAAAAGACAGGCTGTCTTGGGATCCCCGGCAAAATCTCTGGGGCGCGAGTCCCGCTCTGAGTATGATGAGACTGCTCCCGCTTTTGCCAAGTCTGCCGTCAGGGTTGCTGTGTTGACTCACTCTTCTTCTACCGATATCCTCACTCTCTCGCCGGCCAAGGGCCTGCGCGGCCAAGTGAGCATCCCCGGCGACAAATCCATTTCCCACCGCGCCCTGATGCTGGGATCCCTGGCCGAAGGAGAAACCACCATCCAAGGGCTGTTGCTGGGAGAGGATCCCCGCAGTACGGCAGCCTGTTTTCGGGCGCTGGGGGCAGATATTTCGGAGCTCAACAGCGAGTGTGTTCGCATTCGGGGAGTTGGCCTGGGCCAGCTGCAAGAACCGGCAGACGTGTTGGATGCAGGTAACTCCGGCACCACCTTGCGCCTGATGCTGGGGATCCTGGCGGGCCATGCCGGGCGCTTTTTTGCCGTCACCGGGGATCGATCCCTGCGCTCGCGGCCCATGGGACGGGTGGTAGAACCACTGCGGCAGATGGGGGCCAGCATTTGGGGACGGGCCGGTGGAACCTTGGCACCCTTGGCCGTGCAAGGGGGATCCCTGAAGGGCATTCACCATCGCTCCCCGGTGGCTTCGGCGCAGGTGAAATCCTGCCTCTTGCTGGCGGGCCTGCTGGCAGAAGGCACCACCCAAGTCACCGAGCCGGCTCTCTCTCGGGATCACTCGGAACGGATGTTGCGGGCCTTCGGAGCCGACATTCACGTGGATCCAGAGGCGAAAACCGTGGCCGTGGTGGGCGGATCCCGCCTGGTGGGCCAAAAAGTTCAGGTGCCGGGAGATATCAGCTCGGCAGCCTTTTGGCTGGTGGCCGCCTCCATTGTGCCCGAGAGCGAATTGCTGCTCCGGGATGTGGGCCTCAACCCCACCCGTACCGGTGCACTACGGGTGTTGCAGGAGATGGGGGCTGACATCCAAATTGAGAACCTCCGGGAAATGGCCGGTGAGCCCCTGGGAGATCTGCGGGTGCGTTCGGCCCGCTTGCGCGGCTGCACCATCGCCGGCGATCTCATCCCCACCTTGATCGACGAGATCCCAGTTTTGGCGGTGGCGGCGGCCTTTGCCGAAGGGATCACGGTGATTCGCGATGCCGCAGAGCTGCGGGTGAAAGAAAGCGACCGCCTGTCAGCCATGACCCAAGAGTTGAGCCGCATGGGAGCCCAGGTCGCCGAATATCCCGATGGCCTGGAAATCAAAGGAGGGATCCCCCTTCATGGGGCCGAGGTCGACAGCCACGAGGATCACCGCATCGCCATGAGTCTGATGGTGGCAGCCCTGGGAGCGCAGGGATCCACCCTCCTCAGAGGAGCCGACTGTGCCCGCATCTCCTACCCCGACTTCATTCCCACCCTGCAACGATTGACAGCTTCTTCCCTCGAGTCTTGAGAGGATCTTGTGGGGAGCGAAGATCTATGGTCAATTCAGTTGATGATGAGACGGTATTAAAGTAAGATGGCATGAAGGCAGACTCAGGAGAAAGCTCCATGGGCTACAGCTTAGACCTGAGAGAAAGAGTCGTAGGGTATGTCCAGGAAGGGGGCAGCCCCACCACAGCCGCACAGATTTACAAAGTCAGTCGCGCAACGGTTTATCGCTGGCTGAATCGAGAGGATCTTAGGCCGACAAAAGTCAAGACCCGGAAACGCAAGATAGACTTGGCCGCCCTGCAGCAAGATGTGGACCAGTACCCAGAAGCTCGACTGAAGGAGAGAGCCCAGAGGTTCGGCGTCCAACCCAGTGCTATTTACTATGCTCTCAGGAAGCTGCAAATAACACGAAAAAAAAGAGTTAGGGTATCGAGAGCGGGATCGAGAAGAGAGAATTCAGCACTCCAGGGTCTTGAGGGGATGGGTTCAGAAGTACGGGAGTGAGAGCCTGGTTCCGTTGGTGAAGGGATAAGACCTACGGCCCGCTTTCGCGAACAGAGCTGTTGCACTGGCCAGTGTCTTGTTGCTATTTGAATTGACCACATCCCCATCTCTAACTTTGTCGCCCTTGTTCTTGTGTCAACCCATCCCAGCCCGCCCGGCCCTATCGCCATCGAACATCTCTGCTTCCGGGTTCCTCCCGGTGGGCAAGCAGCCTTTCTTGAGCAAGACGAGCGGGTTTGGGGATCCGCCCTGCGCCGGCATCCGGGTTTTCTGGGCAAAGAAGTTTGGCTGGATCAAGAGGATCCCGAACTTGTCCACCTCATCCTCCGCTGGGCCAGCCGCGCTGACTGGAAGGCCTTTCCCTCCGAGCAAGTGGAGGCATTGGATCGGCAAATGCGGCCTTTTTATGTGCGCTTGGAACAGGCCAAAGAATACCAGCTCTGGCAGCCCGGCCCTTCTGCAGGGACAGGAAAGCAGGATTAAGGGATCCCTTCAGTCTCAAAACCTACCTCAGAGCCCACCGAGTCAGCCCTGGGGGATCCTGCCACCCGCTCCTGCTCCACCAGCTCCCGCAAACTGGGCATGGTCACGGCCAAAGCTCCTTCTCGCCGCTGCAGCCCCGCTTCAAAACTCTCAGGGGTGACAATGCCGCCGGAAATGAGCATCTTAAAAGCATCTTCCACCGGCATGAACACTTCCACCACCTGGTCTTCCGGCACAATGGCGTACCAGCCCGTCGTTGGATTGGGGGTGGTGGGCACAAACAGGCCAAGGGAGCGCTGCGGCCCATCGGGCCGAATGGGAGTTTGAATGGTGCCCGTCACAAAGGCCAGCGCCCAAGCTCCTGGTCGGGGATATTCCACCAGCACCACCCGCCGAAAGCGCTGATTGTTGGGGGCAAACAAAACACTGACCAATTGCTTCAAGGTCTTGTACACCAGCCCCGCCACCGGAATCGCATGGAGCAACTGTTCGCTGAGATTGAGCAGCCACTGGCCGACAATGTTGCGGGCCATAAAGCCGATCAGCAGGATGAGCACAATCGGCGTCAACAGGCCCACCGCCAGATCGATGAGGTTGATCAAGATCGGGTGCAAACCCTGGATGGGATTGAACTGCTTCGGAATGCTGGTCAGAAAGCCAATGCTCCAGGTGGCCACCTCCACCGTCAGCCAAATGGTAGTTGCCAGAGGGATCACCACCAGCAACCCCGCCACGAAGTAGTTCTTCAGATGCTGTTTCCATTGTGAAACCATGGTGAGGTCGTTCCGTCAAGTCAACCGAGTGGATGCACCGAACCTTTGCAAGTGGAGCTTGCAGATGGCAATCATGATACCTGCCTTCTGCATTGCCCTCATGGGGGGCAGCCGCAACTTGCTCGAAAAAGAAACCGGGCTGCCAAAAAGCGCAGAGCCCCAAACTTTCACGAGGCCGATAATGCTATCTTAGGTCGATATAAAATTTTGTAAAGGCAGGGATCCCGTCCCGAGGCGTTGTGGCCAAGCCCCTGGATGGTTTGTGTTTCTGCTGGGTGTTGCGTGGGAGGCCCTATGTCAGAGTCAGATTGGCTAGAGCATACCTGTCAGGTGGAGGTGCCTGTTCCCATTGAGCAGGTATGGGATTTGTGGGCCAACCTCACCCTCATGCCCCGTTGGATGAAGTGGATCCGCTCGGTGGAATTGCTGGATCAGGAGCTGTCCCGGTGGACACTGGATACCCGCGGCCTCACCTTCAGTTGGATCTCCCGCACCCACACGGTGGTGAAACACCAACACATCGGCTGGAGTTCGGTGGAAGGACTGCCCAACCGGGGCGCGCTGCGCTTTTACGACCGCAAAGGCAGTACCATTGTTAAGCTGTCGGTTGCCTACAAGATCCCGGGGATCCTCGGCAAAATCTTGGATGGCCTGTTTGTGGGCAAAGTGGTGGAGAGCACCATCCAGGCGGATCTGGAGCGCTTCAAAGCCTATGCCCTAGAGCATGCGGGGCCAACCGCCGAAAGTGCCTCGGCCAGCTAGCCTCAGTTTGTCAGGCCCAAGTGTTTTGCTGAACTCCCCCTTCCTTGCCAACCCTCACTGCTGCAAAGGTCTTCTTCATGCCCGATCCCTCTCCTGAGCCTGTCATTGCCCTCTCTCGTCAGCCGGTGGACAACCGCAACATTCGCTTCTCTCTGGAGCGGGGCGAGCTGGATCTGGATCAGCTTCTCCTGCTGTTGAACCGCAACGCCTTTTGGGCGCAGAATCGCCGGCGGGAGGAGATGGAGCGGGCCGTTGCCCACAGCCATCCGGTGGTCAGCGTGTGGGATGGGGAACGCCTGATTGGCTTTGGCCGCGCCACTTCCGATGGGGTTTACCGGGCCGTCCTCTGGGATATCGTGGTCGATCACGACTACCGACGTCAGGGCATTGGGCGCAAGTTGGTGGAAACCCTGATCAGCCATCCCCACCTGCAGTCGGTGGAGCGCATCTACCTGTTCACAACCCATCAGCGCGGCTTTTACGAGCGGATCGGCTTTGTGGAAAACCCCAGCACCACCTTGGTCTTGCACGGGCGCCCTCTGGAGTTTTTGATCCCGGCTGCCGAGCAGGAGCAGGGGATCCCAGGGAAATGAGGCAGGTGAGTGTATCTCGAACAACAGTGGGTTGGTTCGGCCTCGGCAGGAGAACGCGCTAGCCTGAAAAGCAAAAAAAGGTGAGAGGGTGTACCTATGGCCAATCGCCTCGCCACAAGTTCCAGCCTTTACTTGCGCAAGCACGCCGAGAACCCGGTGGATTGGTGGCCTTGGATCCCCGAGGCTCTGGAGAAAGCGCGGGCCGAGGATAGGCCGATTTTTCTGTCCATCGGCTATTCCAGTTGCCACTGGTGTACGGTCATGGAGGGCGAGGCTTTTTCCAACCCGGAGATCGCCGCTTTCCTCAATGCCCATTTTTTGCCCATCAAGGTGGATCGCGAGGAGCGGCCCGATCTCGACAGCATCTACATGCAGGCGTTGCAGCTTATGAGCGGGCAGGGGGGGTGGCCCCTCAATGTTTTCCTCACGCCCGATGACCTGGTGCCCTTTTATGCTGGCACCTATTTTCCTGTAGAGCCCCGCTTTGGCCGCCCGGGGTTTCTGGCCTTGCTGCAGCGCATCCTGCAGTTTTACCGGCAGGAAAAGGAAAAAATAGAGGAGATGAAAGGCCAGATTTTGACGGCTCTGACCACCCTCAGCGACTTAGTGCCGGAAGACCACATTCCCGCCGACCTGCTGCGCTCTGGGATCCCTAAGATCCAGCCTTTGCTCGCCAATGCCGGGGCGGTGCAGCAATTTCCCATGATGCCCTACGCCCAGTTGGTGTTGCGCTCAGCCCGCTTCGACCCACCGGAAGGGATCCCCGGCTCCATGAGCGCTCTGGAACGGGCCAAAGAGCGGGGCATGGCCTTGGTGTTGGGAGGGATCTTTGACCATGTGGCCGGCGGCTTTCACCGCTACACTGTGGATCCCACCTGGACGGTGCCCCACTTTGAAAAGATGCTCTACGACAACGGGCAGATCCTGGAGTTTCTCTCCGATCTCTGGGCCCATGGGATCCAAGATCCGGCCATTGAGCGGGCGGTGCGGCTGACGGTGGAGTGGGTGGCGCGGGAGATGACCGCCCCTGCCGGATACTTCTACGCCGCTCAAGATGCCGACAGCTTTGCCCGAGCAGAGGATCGGGAGCCGGAAGAGGGAGAGTTCTACGTCTGGCGCTGGCAGGAGCTGCAGGATCTCTTGGGGGAAGAAACCTTCCGCGCCTTGCAGCAGGCGTTTGACCTGTCTCCGGGGGGCAATTTCCCTGATCGGCCCGGCTGCATCGTCTTGCAGCGCAAACAGGGGGGGACGTTGCCGCCAGAAGTTGAAACCGCCTTGACCACCCATCTTTTTCAGGCACGCTATGGCTCTGCGGAGCGACGAGTTCCCTTCCCTCCGGCAGTGGATGCCCAGTCGGCCCGTCTGCAATCCTGGCCGGGGCGGATCCCACCCGTCACCGACACCAAGATGATCGTCTCTTGGAACGCCTTGATGATTTCCGGCCTGGCGCGGGCCTATCAAGTGTTCGGCAACGCAGACTATCTGCAATTCGCTCTGCGGGCAGCCCAATTCATCCTCAGCCGGCAACGCCACCCCGAGACCGGATCCCTGTTGCGCTTGAACTACGATGGCACAGCGCAGGTGCCCGCCAAGTCAGAAGATTACGCCCTGCTGATCAAGGCCCTGTTGGACTTGCAGCAAGCCTGCCTGCCCCTGCTGGGGGATCCCACCCCTCAAGACTGGTTACAGGCTGCCCTCCAGCTCCAGCAGGAGATGGATACGCAACTGTGGGATCCGGTTAGAGGAGGATACTTTGTCAGCGATGCCCAGAGCGCCTCTGAACTGTTGGTGCGAGAGAAGGAGTTTCAAGACAACGCTACCCCTGCAGCCAATGGGGTGGCCATTGCCAACCTGGTGCGCCTGGCCGCCCTCACCGGAGATCTGGACTACCTGGAACGAGCAGAACAGGCCCTGAAAACCTTTGCCCACACCATGAGCACCCAGCCGCGCACCTGCCCCAGCCTTTTTGTCGGGCTGGATTGGTACAGCAATTGGGTGAAAGTTACCCTGGAGGCCGATGCTATGCCCGCCTTTCAGCAACGATCTTGGCCCACCACCGTCTTTGCTCTCCCCACCGAGACCGAACCTCTGCCGGAAGGAGCTTTAGGGCTGGTGTGCTGGGGCAACAAATGCCTGGCCCCTGCCAGTTCTCTCGAGCAAATCCAGTCCCAAATCACCAAAGGCCAAAACCGGGCTTACTGACCTTTGCCCAATTTTTTCCCAGGACAGCAGGGATCCCTTTGCAAAGGTTACGGCTGGGACTGCGCAGGCTTTTCCACCCCGAAAAACTCGATGCGGTAGCTCTGGATGCGGGTGCCCGTTTGTTGCTCCACCTGGGCCAGCAGTTCAGGCGGCAGCTCCACATCCACATCCAAAATGCGGTTGCTATCCAAGCAGTTGACATGGCTGTGGGGATGGGTGCGGTTGCCGTAGCGACGCCCATCGGCACGATCCAAACACTCGACGATGTTGTGGCTGGCCAGAGCTTCCAGGTTTTGATAAACGGACGTGTGGCCGATCGGTTTGCCCTGTTGATTGAGGCGATCGTAAATCTCGCGGGCGGAGAGGTGCTCGCCACACTGCCACAACAGTTCCAGGATGTAACGGCGCTGTCGGCTCAAACGCAGATTGCACTCCCGGCACCGCTCCAAAGCAGCTTCCAAAGAATCCAAAGGGCGAGGCATGGAAAACCTCAAGTCATACCGAGTCTGAGATAGGTAGTTGCTCATCTCTACCAAGGTAGCATTTGTGCGTCAACAGTTGTTCAAAAAACACCCCGAACTCTACAAGAGCTGCCGCGCATAGCCATCTTCGAGCCGAGTCCAGGCCGTGCGCAGATGGAAGAGCCCAACATCAGCCTTTTGATTTTCTACAATACCGCTGGAGTGTTGGGGGCAAAGATCATGCAGCGGCGCAAGGTAATTCTGGGTTTGTTGGGGTTGGCCAGCAGCAGTGGATTGGCAGGAGCCTATTGGGCCAGTCGGCAGCAGCCCTCTCATCTAGCCCCAGGGATGGGATCCCCTAGAGCCGCTCTCCCCTCTCCTACCCCCCAGCCCACCCCCACCGTCGTCCCCCATCCAGATGCCCCCCATGGCCTCTACATCCCCCCCCGCCGAGATCTGCGCCTCTTGGTCATCAGTGACATGAACGGCATCTACGGCTCGGTGGAATACGACCCAGAGGTGGATCGGGGCATCGGCCTCATCCCCTATCTTCAGCCGGATATTGTTTTGGGAGGAGGAGATATGGTGGCCGGTCAGGATCCCCGCCTGTCGGAGGAGCGCATTCGCGCCATGTGGGCAGCCTTCGACCGGCATGTGGCTGGCCCAATCCGTGCGGCCAAACTTCCCTACGGCTTTACCTTGGGCAATCACGATGCTTCCTGTGCCCGCACCACGCGGGGCGGCTTTCTCTTTCAAAAAGAACGGGATCTGGCCCGCGAGTTTTGGAACGATCCGGCCCACGACCCAGGTTTGAACTTTGTGGATCGGGGGGACTTTCCCTTCTACTACACCTTTGAAAAAGACGATGTGTTTTACCTAGCCTGGGATGCCACCTGCAACTACATCCCACCGGAACAAATGGCTTGGGCGGAAGCGGCTCTGGCCAGCGAACGGGCTCAGAAGGCCAAGTTGCGCATCGTCATCGGCCACCTACCCCTCTATGCCATTACCGTTGGGCGCGACGATCCGGGAGAAGTATTGCTGGATGCCGATGCCAAGCGAGCCCTGCTGGAGAAGTACCGCGTCCACACCTACATCAGCGGCCACCATCACGGCTACTACCCCGGCCACAAAGGGCAACTGCAACTGCTTCATTGCGGCATTCTCGGCTCCGGCCCTCGTCCTCTCCTGGGCAGCCCTCTGCCCCCACGCAAGACCCTCACTCTTATTGACGTGGATTTCGAGACCCCAGATGTTACCTATTACACCACTTATCACATGCGGGATCTGAGCGTGATCGACCAAGCAGAGCTGCCCCGCTTCATCACCGGGCACAATGGCTTGGTGCTGCGCCGCGACGTCAATTGGGACAACCTCACCCCTGAAGAAATCGCCACCTGCCAAGCTCGTATTGGATCCCTGTGTCGGGATTAGCGTTTCCATCTCGTTCAAGAACGTTCCATTTCAGCAAAAGATTGATAGGCCGTTTGCAGATGCTCTCGCGAGGGTTCTACTTCTGCCGTCACCACGGCTGCTGGATGAGGGGATCGACCGCGATCCGCGTGGTTTATACCGACGACTGCGAGATCTCCCGGATACCGAAGTAGAGAGCCATTGCTACCAGAAACCCCCCGTACAAACGGGTCAACAGGGGCGTGGAAAGTCGCAACGCCAACCTGCCACCCAGCACCGTACAGGGGAACACTCCCAGCGCCAGCCAGAAGGTGATATCCCAGGCGATATGCCCCAGGCTGCTGTGCACCAGAATGGCCGGAACAGCCAACAGCGCCACCGAAGCCAGAGAACTGGCCAGAGCGCCCCGCAGATCCAGCCCCACCACCAGTTGATAAAAGGGTACCAACACCAGTCCACCGCCATTGGCCAACAACCCATTGAAGAAGCCCAACAGGACAGAACCCACCGGGATCCGCTCCAGGTGCAATTCCTTTTCCCCCTCGCCGGGAAGAAAACCTCGTAAACCGTTTAGGCCGTAGAGCCCGATCCCCAAAATAAACATTGCCGTCAGCAGCATTAGCGCCATGCCCGGCAGGAACTTCGTCGTCCATGCTCCAAGAGCCACCGCCGGGATCCCCCAAAACACTGTGTGGCCCACCACTCGCCAGTGGATCATCCCCCGTTTTTGAAAGGTGACCACCCCTCCCAAAGCGCTGAACAAGGTGAGGGGCAGGGGACTGGCCAAAGCCAAGGCAGCAGGCATGCCCAACAAGCGCAGCAATGGCGTGCCCAACGAACTACCACCCAACCCAAACAGCCCCGCGCAAAAGCCAATGCCACACCCTACCAAAAGCGTCACCCACCAACTCATCTGGATCTCCACGACAAAGCTCTGCTCTGACAGTAAAAGAGACAAATCATAAAATCAAATGTTTTTAGCTCTAAAAAAAATAGACTCTAGTTATGCTTCAGTCGTGGCCTTTCGGATCCCTGATGAGAAGATGACCTTAGAGCAATTGCGTATTTTTTTGGCGGTGGCCGAGCACCTGCATTTCACTCGAGCTGCCGCTGCCCTCCACATCACCCAGCCGGCTGTCAGCGCTGCCATTCAGGCGCTAGAGCGGAGCTACGGGATCCCCTTGTTTCACCGAATTGGCCGTCGGGTAGAGTTGACAGAAGCCGGACGTTGGCTGAAAGGACAGGCCCAAGAGATTCTCCGGCGAGTGGAACAGACAGAACAGGGCCTGAAAGAGCTGAACAACTTGCAGATGGGAGATCTCCACCTCGGCTCCAGCCTCACCATCGGCAACTACTGGCTACCCTACCGCCTCAGCCTCTACAAGCAGCGCTACCCAGGCATTCAAATCCATTGCACCTTGGCCAACACCGAAGCTATTGCTGAAGGCTTATTGCGGGGTGATTTCGACTTAGGCTTGGTGGAGGGTGCCATCCGACCGGAGGATCTGCCTCACCTGGAGCAGCACATCCTTGACTGGGATCGACTTTGCATCATCGTCGGCAGGGAACATCCTTGGTACCCCAGATCAGAAATAAGGATCCCGGAGCTGGTAGAAACCGACTGGATCATGAGAGAAGCCGGATCCGGCACCCAGCAGCATTTTGAAGCAGCCTTGGCCCGTTGGGGGATTTCGATCGAGCAGTTATCGGTGATCTTGCGGCTGCAAAGTGGCGAAATGATCAAAGCCCTAGTCAGCCAGGGATCCGCAGCCGGCGCCATCTCGGAATTGATGATCCGCAACGAAGTCCGCTTGGGAGATTTGAAGGCAGTGCCCCTAGCTGATGGATCGGATGCTCTGCAGCGTCCCTTCCTGCTGCTTAAGCACCGCCAACGCCACACTTCGCGCGCAGCCCAGGCTTTTCAACAGATGATTCAAAGCAGCTTTTTCCAGCAACACTAACTATAGCCGCTGCAGCCGTGTCTCTTGCATAACGGATGCCGGTGATTGATTCCAGCGAAACTGTAGAGAGCTTGTGAAGGCAGCAACAAGAAACGTTAAAGAGAACACAAAGTTGGCAACGGAATGTTGGCAGTGTTATCTTCAAGCGCGGTTGACCTACCGTCGCTGAGCCGGTTGACTGTTGCGCCTTTTCCCTGCCGTCCAACTGATCGACAACTGGAGCGCAAAACTCCTGCTACCCTGGTTGAATGATGGTTTCGTTGCTGGTCGAGGTAGAAGGGGATTGGATGGATGAGCAGGTGCGGGCGGGGTTCCACGCTCTCTCCGACCCGATTCGCCTGCGTGTGCTGCAACTGCTGCAGGGGCGTGAGTTGTGCGTTTGTGATCTCTGCGAGGAGCTGAAGGTGAGCCAATCCAAGCTCTCGTTTCACCTCAAAACCCTGCGCGATGCGAAATTGGTCAATGCTCGCCAGCAGGGCCGCTGGATTTACTACAGCCTCAACCCACCCGGTTTTCAGCTCTTGCAGCGTTTTTTGGATAGGCTAGGACAAGCTGGCCCCCTCAAAGCCGCGGTTCCCTGTGCAGAAGACCTGTGACATACTCCCACACTCATGCTGATGCAAAGCGCTCCGCGCCGCTAAAGCGAAAGAGTGCAGGCTTCTCGGCGGCCTAGCTAAAATCCATCAAAGTTCCCTGACACCGGCTCCCCTGTTGCTTAGTTAGGATTGATACAGGAGAGGCGAGAACAGCATGATACGTGAACAGAGAGAGGACTTGGAACGCATCCACCGAGCACACCTGTGGAATCGTCTCAAAGAGCGGGTGAAACGCGCCCAGTCGAATCCATCTCTGCTGGCTTTGCTGGCACGAGAGGCTTTTGAGTTGGGCTTCCCCCTTCCCTCTTTATCCGACCAACCCAAAGCCGATTCCCCTGCCGAGCAGCCAAAAGATGGAAGTAATCATCGCCGCATTTGGTGAGCCCACCCTCTCGTCTGGCCGAGAAAACGGGCAGCCACGATCATCGCAGAACTTCTCTCCAGGGACTCTCAGAACAGCTAGTCTAGGCAATGATTTTGAATAAAATCAGAGCCCATGATGAACACCACCGAAGCCCTTGAGATTCTCAACCTTCCGCCGGACGCAACCGAGCGGCAGATCCGGGGGCGACTGTTTCAGGAATACCAAACCCTCAGTACTGCTCTCGCAGAACTGGAGGACGAGCGACAAAGACCCTTGCTAGAGGCGCAACTGGCGCGGCTGAATGAGGCGCGGGATGTATTGCTCAGCGGGGGATCCCAGGCTGAGAAGGGGTTGTCTTGGGTTAGCCCAGAAGACTTGCCCCCTCAGGTGATCGTGCTGCTCTACCAAGCCAATGGACAAGAGGGGATCTGTACGCGCCAGGTTGGGGGTCAAGATATTGTCATTGCTTTTGAGAGCTCGTTTGCGGCAAGAAAATATGCGCAGAGGCTGGCTCAACAGGGGCTGCCCAAGCCCGTGGCAGAACGGTTTGACACGCAGGAGATCGTCGATTTTTGTCGCGGGGGAGGATATGGGTTGATGGTGGTTCCGGCCAGCGAAACCCTGGAGCCTCTACAAGAAAGTACGGAAGCTGCCCGTGATTGGCAGGGCAGGTCTTGATGCCGTTCGGCCTCGATCCACTTGCGTTAAGGGTGCCCTCGATGATGAATGTGGAACCGATCTCCGCGGACGAGTTTCGCCAGCTCATGGCCGCCGATCTGGACGCTTGCTGCGAGGCCTTTGATCTGCGGGCAGAGTACCTGCGTTTGCAGCAACAGCGGCTACGCTTCTGGGGCATGCTGGCCTTTGGTTGGGTGGCAATAGCCTTGGTCATCTTCTTGGGGATGCGGGATCCCGGCTCTTGGGTGTCCTATACCGCGGCTGCCGGGATCCTACTGCTGCTCCTGTTGGGGATCCTGAGAGCCAACTTGCGCTTGGGAAAAAGCCTGCATCGCATCCGCCAGCGTTGGCAGGAGGCCCACCTGCTCAACAGCACCCCTGAGATGATGAAGTTTGCCACCGATCTGGCCCGCAAGGTAAAAGACTACAACCACTGGGTCAACGAGCTTCGGCAATCGCTGCAGGGGGGGCAGCATTGGCGAGATTTTCGGCAACTCAGTGAGGCTGAGCAAAAGTACATCCAATCGCTGTTTTTACAAGTGCGGGCCCAACTGGTGATGGCCCTACAGGTGTGCCGAGCTTTAGTCGAGGATCCACAAGCCTCTGTGGCTCAGTATCTCAACCAAATGGTTGCCCGGGATCAGCAACTGTTGGAGCAATTTACCGCCAAAAACTTGACTGGCAACCGCTACGCAACCCTGGCTCGTGAGCTGTCCGGCCTGGAGGCAGATCTACAAGCTCAGCTCAGAACCTTGGGCTCTCGATGATACCCTGTTGGAGGTGTCCAGCAGCGTACTCATGGGCAGTAGAGGCACTCGAAAATTGTACGGCCTGTTGCTTGCCGGCGGACTGGGCTTGCTGGGATGCGGGGATCCGAATGTACCTCTGACCCAACCGCCCCCCGATGCTTTTCGGGTTAGCACCCCACGGCCACCGCGCCTAGATCTGTACCCCACCCCACCACCCACGCCAACTCCTACGCCGACACCACCCCCCAGCTTGCTGGAGCTCACAGCCCGTTGGTTGGGGATCCCTTGGCCGCCCCAAGAGACCAGCCTGGTGAGATTGAGCGCCCGTTTCCTGGAGATCCCCCTACCTCCCAAGCCGCGCCGCTCCGCCAGCCCCTCGCCTCAGCCTTCCCCCAGTTCGGAAAGAGAAGAGAGAAAGCAGCAAGGCCGCGAAACCTAGTCCGCACCCCTGGCCTCTGGAGATCTAGGCGCCCGCAGTCACCGGCTCCGTTTCTCGAACGCGCAGCTTTTCACAGGGGATGGTATCCGCCAGAATAGAGCTGGCCATCATACCCGTGTGAATCTCCAGTTTGGCTCCGGGCACCGCCTCAAACAGCAGCCGCTGGCCTGGAAAGACCACCCGCTCAAAGTACCAGTTTTCGATATTCGTGATGCGAACCACCTGAATAGAGCTGGTCGCATTGATGTAGCTACAGGTTATTCGCTCTGCTCGTTTTTTATCGGGGATTGCATCGAGTGTTTGCATTGTTCAGATCACCAGCCCACTTTGCTCAGCCTATCATCTACCCTAACACCGCCTGGGGATCACTGCGGTAGTCTGCGATACGGCGATCCCAACTGGCAGAAATCAATCCTGGAAAAAATAACTTCTGTATTTTACCTTACTGTTTCGATTTCCAAGAGGGTTCTGCAATTCGAGGAAGATTTGAATTAGGATTTTTCCCCAATATGGGACAATTTCTCATAGAAAATCTCCACAGAGTAGTAGTCAGGATTACATTTTTCCGTTCCCTTGGAGTTTGGGGATCAGGGCTCTTGGATCCTCGATCCCGTCGTCGGCTGCGGCGAGGATTGGCCGGGATCCCAGTTCAGGCCCTCCACCCGCAGCTCCAGAGCCCCCGACTGGCGCACCGGATTGTATTGCAGGCTGAAGCCATAGGTGCGGCGGTCATAGCCCAGGCGATAGACGACATCCACCTGCTGGCCTGACTGCAAATCTACCGTCGTCTCTGCCCCCACCCGCAGCGGGCCGTACAGTTGTTGCAAAAAGCCCAAGACGAGCTGTTCCCGCGTGGTGATGCGGTCGAACAAAAACGGCGAGGCTCCGGCCAGAAAACCGTTGGAGTAGGTCACCCTCAGGTTGGTGTAGTCGAAGGTATCGGCCACGAAAGCCCCGATCACCGCATCGATACCAATGCTGCCGGCGGTATAGCTCTGGGCCCGGCCATTGGAGTAAAAAGACTGGCTGCTGCTCACGCCGGTGTTGAGCCAGATCCCTTGCTCAATAGGCAGAGCGGAAAAGCGGGGTGGGGGATCCGCTGCTGTCTTGGGAGGGCTCCAGAGGGGAAAGGAGCGATTCAAGGTTGCCCCCAGTTGCAAGCGGGAGAGCTGAATGCGGTCGGTAGTATTGGCCAAGGCCAACTCCGGCTCTGTGTCGATTTCATCCGGCTGCCCCAAGGCATCAATGTAGTCGACGGCTATGCGGTAGCTGAGATCCAAGCCGGTATTCCCTAGGCGCAGGGTGGGGGAGCGGTAGCTGGCACCGAGGCGGTTTTCCACAATTTGAAACCCCAGGCGACCGCTGAAGAAGCGTTCCCGATAGGCGTAGGTGTAGGCGACTTCTCCACCATCGCCGGTGGTGATGCGGTGTTCGACCTGAGCTCGCAAGCGCTGAGCAAACTCCTGGAAGACGATCCCCCGCAGCTCGGCAAACAGGGAGGTTTGGGCATTCGCCTCCGGTTGCCGCCAACGCAAATCGGCCCGCAGCCCGATCCCATCCAAAAGGCCCTGCTCACTGCCCCAAAGGCGCTGCGGATACAGTTGCGGGGAGAGCACCAAGCTCACATTGGGATCCCGCAGCAGCTCGAAGTTGGGTTGCAGGATCAGGCCCCGTCGCAATTCTTCTCGGTCGAAATCGTCGTAGAAGATGCTGACCGGAGGCTGACGGTTTAATGAGTCGAAGCGCAGCCGAATGGGCAGGGGCAGAAACAAGACCTGGTCGAAAACCAATTGCCCCGCCTCGGCAATCAGCAGGCTGGAACCATCTGCCTGAAGAGTGGAGGTCACCCGTGGGCTGCGAATCTCCAACTCCGGCGGATCCAGCGGGTCGTTGGTCAGCCGCACCTGTTCTCCTTCCCAGGTGTTGGCATCGAAGCGAATGCGAACGGCACGAAAGCGCACCAACCGCTCTGGCGCCAAAGCGGCTGCCGGGGATCCACTGGCCTGCAACTGGCCAATATCCACCTGCCCGAAGGCCCCTTCCAAAAATCCCCGCTCTTGCTCAAAGTCGTACTCCAGCCGGGATCCCTGAATGCGCTGCCGATCCAGTTGAATAGAAACATTGCCCTCGGCCACAGCCCGCCGCTGTCGCAGTTCAATGCGCAGGCGATCCGCCCGCAACACAGAGCGGCCCAGCCGCATCTCCACATTGCCTTCTGCTTGGAAGACTTCCGCCCGTTGATCGAAGGTTTGCCGGTCAGAACGCAGCCGTAACGTTCGGTCGGCAACGGCGCTGAGGTCAGTCGTATCCATGGGCTGAGCGCCCCCCTTCTTCTGGGACTCCACCTGAGCCGCAGTAGGGCCGGCAACTGCCAACCCCAGCACCCCCAAGCAGAGCCAGAGCAACCGCAACCCTCTCATAATCACCCGGCGCAAAACTTCAACACAGATCCCCTACGGCTTCCCCAGCCCGCTAGCTTGTGGCCAACTGGGAAAGGTTGAGGACTCGGTTGAGCTTGCCGCTGCGGTAGCCCTCCAAATCGAGACTGACATAGAGATAGCCGAAGGATTGCAGGGCCTTGACCAGCGCTTCCAGATTGGTTTTCTGCACAAACTCCACGATCTGATCCGGAGGAAGTTCGATGCGGGCGGTGTCCTTCTCCGAGCGCACCCTGACCTGCCGCCAACCCAAGCTGCGCAAGTAGCGCTCCGCCGCTCCCACCCGACGCAGCTTCTCAGGGGTGATTGCCTCCCCGTAGGGAAAGCGAGAGCTGAGGCAGGGTTGGGCCGGTTTATCCCACCAAGACAGCCCCAGGTGGCGAGACAATTGCCGCACCTCCAGCTTGCTCATCCCCACCTCCGCCAAAGGGGAACGCACGCCGCGCTCCCGAGCTGCCTGTGTCCCCGGTCGGTAATCGGCCAGATCGTCGGCATTGAGACCATCCACCACATGGTTATATCCCTGGGCTTGGGCCAACAGGCGCAAGGTATCGTGCAAGTGGCTTTTGCAGAAGTAACACCGGTTAACGGGGTTGGCGGCGTAGCCCGGATCTTCCAGCTCGTGGGTTTCGACGATCTGATGGCGGATCCCGATTTGCCGAGCCTGCTGAATTGCCTCCTCCAAATCTTCCGGCAGCAGCGAAGGAGAAGCAGCGGTGACGGCCAGGGCCCGCTCCCCCAACTGATCCCAGGCCAACTTGGCCACCAAGCTGCTATCAACTCCCCCCGAGTAGGCCACCAAGACCCGCTCCATCTCGGCGAAGATCTGGACAAGCTGCTGGAACTTGCGCTGCAGGACGGGATCCCACTCCAGCAGGAGGTTGGCCGTTGTTCCTCCCTCTCCCGGGGGGAGAAGGTCGAGACGAGAAGCGGTTGGGTCTTGGGTTGTGTTCATGAAGCCAGGAGATGCCAAACGTTTGGAGAACCAAGCAAGGGCACCGTCTCGCCACCGCCGGCAGGAGAAAAGCCGGTTGCTATCAGGGGCAGGGATCCCTCCTTTTCTATTCTTTCCTAGAGATCCCCGACTTTCCAACGCTTCTCCCCAGCATGGGATGCGGGATCCCTCAAGGAAAAGTAGACAATTGGGCAATCTATCCGTAGTCCGCTCACCCGCTGTCGCGATGGTGCTATGCCTCCGGCACCCTACCGGGAACCGCACCGCTTCGCGATACGCTGAATGAAATGGGTTGCAGTGGCCCCTTATAATTTTTTCTGGGTTCTCTGCCACAATTGACCTCACAGCTTTTTCCGGCGACACTTGCTACAGCCAATGCAGAGATCTCTCTTGGCTATGGGGATCCCACCTATCTTGCAGAACTTCATGAAACTTAGAAAAAGCGGTACCCCTCTCCTAGCGCACCATGGCTTTGCAACTTGAACCCGCTAGCCCGCCAGAAGTGGCCGTTTATCAGCCCTATTACGCCGTTGCCCGCCGACAGTACCTAGCCCTCGCGGTGGGCCTCTACAAAAAAGCCAGCCTGGAAGGGCAGAGGGCCATCGAGGGAGAGGGGCCTGTCCGCTTCTTGGCCAGTTGGCACATGTCCCCGTTGCCTTCGGATCTGACGGTGGTTCAGGTCATCTTTGCTCAGGATGCAGATCTCACCTATCAGCTCTCCATCGCCAACTACGAGTTTGTGGATTATCTGATTGATGTCGTCTCTTTGGTGCAGCGCGGACAACAGCCGGATTTCTCCACCGCCTTTTACAAGAAACTGATGCGATATGAAGATTGATCTGGGTTGCTCAGCCACCATCACCCTCTACGACACCACACTGCGAGATGGGGCCCAGCGAGAGGGTCTATCGCTGTCGGTGCAAGACAAGTTACAGATTGCCAAGCTGCTGGATCGTCTGGGGATCCCGTTTATTGAAGGGGGCTGGCCAGGAGCCAATCCCAAGGATGTGCAGTTTTTCTGGCAGATGCGGGAAGAGCCCCTAGAGCAAGCCGAGCTGGTGGCTTTTTGTTCTACCCGCAAGCCGGGGCGGCGGGCGGCAGACGATCCCATGCTGCAGGCCATTTTGGCGGCGGGCACCCGCTATATAACCGTCTTCGGCAAGTCTTGGGATCTCCACGTCACCGAGGGCCTGGGCACCACGCTGCAGGAAAACCTGGCCATGATCCGCGACACCATTGCCTATCTGCGATCCCAGGGGCGGCGGGTCATCTACGATGCCGAGCACTGGTTCGACGCCTACCGCCACAACCCCGACTATGCCCTGCAAACCCTAGCGGCAGCGGCGGCGGCGGGGGCGGAGTGGCTGGTTCTCTGCGATACCAACGGCGGATCCCTGCCCCACGAGATTGCGGCGATCACGGCAGCTGTCTTGGCAGAATCCCATCACCTGCAGCACTTGCCCCTAGGGATCCACACCCACAACGACTCCGGCACTGCTGTGGCCAATGCCCTGGCGGCGGTGCAGGCAGGGGCGCGCATGGTGCAGGGCACTATCAACGGCTATGGGGAACGCTGCGGCAATGCCGACCTGTGCAGTGTCATCCCCAACTTGCAACTGAAGCTGGGCTATCGCTGTCTGCCGCAAGAGAAGCTGAAGCACCTGACGGAGATCTCCCGCTCCATCAGCGAGGTGGTCAATTTGGCCCCGGATGACCATGCGCCGTTTGTGGGCCTATCGGCCTTTGCCCACAAGGGTGGGATCCACGTCAGCGCCGTTCAGAAAAACCCTCTCACCTACGAGCACATCGCCCCCGAGCAAGTGGGCAACTGTCGCCGCATTGTGGTCTCAGAACAGGCGGGGCTGAGCAACATTCTCCACAAAATGGCCGGATTCGGGATCCGGCTGGAGAAGTCGGATCCGCAGGTGCGCTTGATTTTGGAGCGGCTGAAAACCCTGGAGCTGCAGGGCTATCAGTTTGAGGCTGCTGAGGCCAGCTTTGAGCTGTTGGTGCGGGGCTTGCTGGGACAACGCTCCCATCCTTTTGAGGTGCTCAGCTTCAACGTGACGACCACCACCCGCTCCGATTGGAACAGCAAAGACTGGGATCCCAGTGGCGAAGCAACGGATGTGCAATCTTTGGCGGCGGTGAAGATAGCGGTGCAGGGGCAAACTCGGGTGACGGCGGCGGAAGGCAATGGGCCGGTGGCCGCTCTGGATGGGGCGTTGCGCAAGGCGCTGCTGGAGTTCTATCCCCAACTGGAGGCGATTCACCTGTCTGATTACAAGGTGCGCATTTTGGATGGGCGAGCCGGCACCTCGGCCAAAACGCGCGTGCTGGTGGAGTTTAGCGACGGTCACCGCCGTTGGACAACGGTGGGGGTTTCCACCAACATCATCGAGGCCTCCTGTCGGGCTTTGGTGGAGGGCTTTGAGTATAGCCTGCTGCCGCCCAGCTCTCCTTTGCCGGCTGCGGCAGAGCACCGTTCTTCTCCGCTGGCTGCAAAAACGGCCTCCCCTTGAAGAAAAACCTTCAACTGGCTTTACCCTGGCAGCGCCCCTCTACCCCAGCAAGCTAAACCGTAACCACGACAGCTATGCGAATCATTGGCCTGACAGGCGGAGTGGGCACGGGTAAATCCACGGTGGCCCGCATCTTGGAGCAGCACGGGATCCCGGTAGCCGATGCAGATCAAATGGCCCGCCAGGCCTTGGCGGTGGGATCCCCCATTCGCGAGCGGGTACTGGAACGCTATGGAAAGGCCATCCAAACGCCCTCTGGAGATCTGGATCGCCGGCGGTTGGGCCAGATCGTGTTTGCCGATGCTGCCGAGCGGGCTTGGCTAGAGGCCCAAATCCACCCTTTCGTTAGAGCTCAACTGCAAGATTTTCTGTTCGGGTTAGCGGAGCAGAGCTCTGAGGCGCATGGCGTGTTGCTTGAGGAAGGGCCTGGTTCCCAAAAGAACAGCGGGCCAGGGTTTTCCTCTGCCCAGGGATCTCAAACCGTTTGTCTGATGATCCCGTTGCTGTTTGAAGCCCACATGGAAAATTGGGCCAGCGAGATTTGGGTGGTGACTTGCACCCCAGAGCAGCAGCGGCAACGCCTTGCCCGCCGGGATCTTCTTACACCGGCAGAAATCGAAGCTCGCATCGCCAGCCAGTGGCCTTTGGCGGAAAAAGTGCGCCGTGCCGATGTGGTGCTGGACAACTCCGGATCCCTGGCTGAGCTGGAAGCCCAGGTGAAGCAAGCTTTGGCGTCGGCGGGCCAGAGGCCATTTGCCTCACCCCCGCGGGCCGGATACAGTGACGGGTAGGGTCTGGTGGGACGGATCCCTTGGTATCCATGTACGGATGGGTTGAGGGAGAAACGATGCAGGAAGCAGGTTGCATCGGCAAGACGGAGTTTGCCCAAGCTCTGGCTGCGCGGGAGCAGGAAATCCAGCTTTTGCGAGAGCGCAATCGCATCTTGCAGGGCCAGATAGACCTTCTGGAGCTGCGCCAAGAAAAGCAACACCGGCAAATTCGCAGCTATGAGGCGGAGATTGAGCAGCTTTACCAAGAGAAGCAGTTGCTGGAGCAGATGATCCAGGAGTTGCCGGAGCTCTACCGGCGCAAGCTGCAGGCCCGCCTTCAGCCCATTCGCGAGCGCATCGCCGCCATCCAGGCCGAGAATCGCCAGCTTAGGAAGGAGTTGTACCAGCTCAGCTACCGCGTGCAGCACATGGATCAGCTTGACTCGCCCGGCTGGAGAGTGCAACTGCCCCAGCTTCCCTCTCTGCGTCGCCGGGATCCCAAGTCCCCTGGCCCGCCGCCGGTCACGTTAGCAGAGGGGAGCACAAAAGCTCTGCCCGCCCAGCCCCACTCTTGATGGGCAAAGAGGGATCCCGCCATCGAGAAGCCAGAATAGGGGAGCCCCGGTGGGATCGCGTCAGCAGAGCAGAGCTCTTGCGCGGTTCCGGTTGGGGCGCTGCTTGCTTGGAGATCCCGGAAATGGCCACCGCTGGCAACTATGAACCCCTGCATTTAAAATACCGCCCGCAGCGCTTTGCCGATGTGGTCGGCCAAGGAGCGGTGGTGCAAACGCTGGCCAATGCCATCCGGCTGGGGCGGGTGGCGCCTGCCTATTTGTTCTGCGGGCCGAGGGGCACGGGAAAAACCTCCAGCGCCCGCATCTTGGCCAAGTCCTTGAATTGTGAACAGGGGCCGACGCCGGATCCCTGCCAGGCGTGCAGCCAATGCCGCGCCATCACTGCGGGAGCCTCCCTGGATGTTCTCGAGATTGACGCGGCCAGCAACACCGGCGTAGACAACATCCGCGAGCTGATCGAGCGGGCCCAGTTTGCCCCGGTGAACAGCCGCTACAAAGTCTATGTCATCGACGAGTGCCACATGCTCAGCAATGCGGCCTTCAACGCCTTGCTGAAAACTCTTGAAGAGCCGCCCCCCCGCGTGGTATTTGTCCTGGCCACCACTGACCCGCAGCGGGTTTTGCCCACCATTGTTTCCCGCTGTCAGCGGTTTGACTTCCGCCGCATCCCCCTCGACGACATGGTGGCCCACCTGGGCAAGATCGCCGCCCAAGAAGGGATCCCTATCACGCCGGAGGCGCTGCAACTGGTGGCCCAACTTTCCCAAGGGGGCCTGAGGGACGCCGAACGCCTGCTGGATCAGCTCAGCCTCTTGGAAGGATCCATCACCCCTGAAGCCGTTTGGGACTTGGTGGGAGGGATCCCGGAACAGCAGCTTTTGGCTCTGATGGATGCGCTGCTGGCTCAGGATGTGCAGGCGGTGCTCAGCCAAACTCGGCAATTGTTGGAGCGGGGCAAAGAGCCCTTAGCCCTGTTGCAGAACTTGGTGGCCCTTTACCGGGATCTGCTGCTGGTCAAGACAGCCCCCCAGCAACGGGAGTTGGTGGCTGTAACGGACTCCACCTGGGCAGCCCTGCAGCAACGGGCCCCTCGCTACTCGGTGGAGATACTGCTGGCAGCCCAGAGCCATCTGCGCCAGTGTGAGCCGCAAATTCGTCAAAGCGGACAGCCCCAACTGTGGTTGGAAATTGCCCTAGTGGATCTGCTGGGCCAGCTGCGCCCAAGCATGGTGGCTGAGGATTCAGCGGAACGGAGTCCTTTCCCAGCCCTTGACCTATCTCCTGCACCCCAGAGAACTCCCCCGGACGGGACAGCCCCTCCGGCCCCTGCTGCGACCATCAGCCCATCAAGCCCATCAACTGTTGGTGAGATAGATGAATTAACTGTTGGGCCTTCAGCCTCCCCTGCTGTTGCGTCGAGCCAGAAGGCAGATCGCGCTACTCGGACGGAGTCCTCGGAGCAGCCCAGAGAACCGGCAAGGGACGCCGCCACAGTCAAGCTGCTGCGCCCCCACTGGGACGAGTTCCTCAAGCGCCTCTCTCCCCTCACCAAGGCTCTGATGGGATCCGGCCACCTGCACCAAGAGACTCCTGAAGCAATTACCCTCGCCTTTCCCAGCAAGGGTCTGGTGGAAAAAGTGCGCAGCAAAGAAGCCGAACTGCGGTCGGTGCTCCACAACCTGCTGCAGCGCCCTGTGCAGCTCAACTTGATTGTGCAGCGCTCCAGCGGGCCGCATGTTTCCATTCGCGTCAGCGGTGCGGAGTCCTCGGCACTGCTCAGCCGAGAAACAGACCTGCCCCCCGCCCCCGTGGCCCCGGATCCTGTCACCACGCCGGGGTTGCAGAGCGATAGCACCAACAGTCGTGCTTCCTCAAGGGAGCCCAGAGCAGAACCGCAGAGCCACGGCCTTGCCCAGCGACAGCAACATTCCCCTCCTGACTCCAGCCCACCTTCGCCAGAACCTGAGCGGGACAATCCTATGGGTGGCCCCAAGGTGGCCGGCTTGGCAACCCAAGGACTTTTTCCTGCCGGTGCGAACAAAGTGCTCCGCACCGCTGTCGCGACCGATTCTCCAAGTCGTGCAGAGCGCCGCGACACCCTGCACGGTGGGCAGTCCTTCGAGCTAACCCAGGAGCTGGCGGAGATTGCCCGCCGTTTTGCCGACCACTTCAACGGCAGCTTGGTGGATTTGGAAGGGGTGTTGGGGTCTGACGTGACGGGATCCACGGAAGAGCTCTCCTCAATAGAGGCTATAGAAGCCGAGGGATCCCCTGACCTGCTCTCCGGTGAGACCTACGGCTCGCCAACAGGAGCAGAGCCGTCCGCGTCAGCGGGGCGGAGTCCTCATCCCGTAGACTTTCCCAATGCAGTAAGGAATCCGTCCTACCGGCGTGAGCAGTCTTCTCAGCTTGCCGTTCGCCTCAGCGGGACGGAGTCCTTGGAGGAGGAGGTGCCTTTTTAAGCGCTATCTAGCGCTATCTTAAGTTTGATAAAGCCAGCCTCATCTTGCCGACGATGACCTTCCCCATCTCTCCCTTAATTCGCTGCGCTGTGCAGGCTCTGTACTGGGGACTGGTTCTGCCCCTACCCATCCTGCTGGCTCGGCAACAGGCAACACCTCTTGAGCTGGGATCCCTTTGGATTGCTCTGCTGCTGGGATGGGGGGTAGTCCTGGGATCCCTGAGCCAGCGGATTCAGTTGGACGAAGAGGGCATGCAGGCCACCTACCCCAGTTGGGTGCCGCCTTTTGTGCGGCAGGAGTGGCAGATCCGGTGGGCCGATATCGAGCGCATTGAGCCCCGCTCCACCAGCCAGGGTGGTATGGTGTATTACTTGGTCAGCCGAGGGGGGGATCGCGTACTTTTGCCGATGCGGGTGACCAGGTTCAAGCAGCTGTTGGCTGAGATTCGACGGCACGCTCAACTGGAGATTGGCGGGCTGCGCCCCTACGTTCAGCCTTGGATGTACGGGCTCCTAGGATGTTTTGCTCTGCTTCTGTTGCTCTGGGATGGGATGGTCGCCATCTGGGTCTGGGCAAGTCCGGTGGGAACCTAGCGCAACCACAGACGGTTCCGGGTCTAGCCATCCCGACAGGGATCCCAGCTCCAGCGGGCGGTTGCAGTCCAGATCCCGCCCACGCCCTTCTGCGCAAGCGTTGCGGAGCAGCAGGATGGAAATTTGGAGCAGGTTGGAAATGAGCTGATACATTTACGCTGAACACTGCTGAACATCACTGTTCAACTATGCAGCGATAGCATTCTGTTTGTTTCCAAA
>NZ_JANSIG010000041.1:0-25606 GCF_047461975.1 Synechococcus sp. R55.3
GAATTGCTGGAAAATGCCCTCGATGCCCGGGCCACCCGCATTCAAGTGGAGATCTGGCCGACTCGCTGGCAGGTGCGGGTGGGGGATAACGGCCACGGGATCCCGGCTTCGGAGCTGGAGCAGGTGGCCCGTCGCCACACCACCAGCAAGTGGGACGGTCGCAGCCTGGGATTTCGTGGGGAAGCCTTGCACAGCCTGGCCCGCTTGGGATCCCTGGCTATCCAAACCCGCCACGTTTCTGATGCTCACGGCTGGCTGGCCGCCTACGACCGACAGGGGGAGCTGATCCACAAGCAGCCGGCAGCCACTGCCTTGGGAACGGTGGTCACGGTTGCGGATTTGTTTGCCGACTGGCCTCTGCGCCGTCGGGCCTTGCCCCAAACTCGCCCGCTCCTGACCCTGGTGCAAAATGCGGCCCTAGCCCATCCCTGGGTCAGTTGGCAGGTGCATCAGGAAGGGCAATTGCTGCTCAGCCTCTGGCCGGGAAAGTCTCTGCAAGATCTGCTGCTGCAGGTGTTGCCGCAGGTGGATCCCTCAGATCTGCGCTATCGGCGGATCCAGGATGGGGACAGCGATTGGGAAGTGGTGCTGGGCCTACCGGATCGCTTGCATCGCCCTCACCCCGATTGGATCCGCGTGGCCGTCAACGGCCGGTTTGTGCAGATGCCCGACTGGCAACGGCTAATCCAGTCGGTTTTTCACCACGCATTGCCCCGCCACCGCCATCCGCTGGTGGTTGTTCACCTGCGCCTGCCCCCAGAACAGGTGGATTGGAACCGTCATCCTGCCAAAAGCGAGCTCTACCTGGAGCATCTGACGGCCCGCCAGGAGCAGTTGCGCCAACACCTGCATGCCCTTCTGCAATCGGGATCCGGGCAAGCCAGCCGCCGCTCTGTCCATCTGATCCGGGCCAGCGAGGCCAAGGTGGTCTATCGAGTCTCGCCCGATCTCCAGAGCCGTTTTCCTCCCTCTGACCGCCCAACTTCTCTCCTGCCCCCCCTCAAGGCGCTGGCCCAACTGCATCGGACCTACATCTTGGCAGAGCACCCCCAGGGGTTATGGCTGGTGGAGCAACACCTGGCCCACGAGCGAGTTCGCTATGAGTACATCCAGCAGCATTGGCAACTGGTGGCACCGGCGACGCCCGTAACGCTGCAAGGACTATCGCCCCAAGCCCTGGAGCGGTTGGAGCAGTTGGGGCTGGAGCCAGAACCCTTCGGCCCCAATACCTATCTCATCCGACGCATTCCTCTGGCCTTGGCATCGGAAGATCCAGAGGAGGTACAGGGATCCCTGCTGGAGCTCAGTGGTTGTCAAGATTTGCAGGCAGCCCAGGTGGCGGTGGCCTGTCGAGGGGCTTTGCGCAATGGGATCCCACTGACCCTGGAGCAGATGCAAAAGCTGTTGGAAGCCTGGCAGCGCACCGCCAATCCCCACACTTGCCCTCATGGTCGCCCGGTCTACCTGGCCCTGGCAGAAAAAGATCTGGCCCGTTACTTCCGCCGCCGTTGGGGTCTCTGTGACCGGCCTATCTCCGAGTCCAAACTGGGATCCCTATGGGAGCTGGATCCGCTGGGAGACAGGTTTGCCGCCCAGGTGCGCTCTTCTGCATCGGATCCCACGGACGAGCCCAGCTCCACCCCACTATAATCGGGGGTGTCCAACTGCTGAAACCCCTGAAACTCCATGGCTTCTTATCTCAAACTCAAAGCCCAAGAAGAGACCTGGCTGCAGCGCCATTCCCGTCTGATCTTGGCGATCTTGGCCAGCCTGGGATCCCTGCTGACGGCCTATCTCACCTACACCAAGCTGACGGAGCAGCCCGCCGCCTTCTGCACTGGGGATGGAGGGTGTGACCTGGTACTCTCCAGCCGTTGGGCAGAGTTTTTGGGGATCCCGACCGCGGCTGTTGGCCTGTTGGGATTTTTGGGAGTCTTGGCGCTGGCGGTGCTGCCGGATGGGATCCCACTGGTGAAGCGGTGGCGCTGGCCGGCCCTGTTTGGCTTGGTTTCCGCCATGACCGCCTTTGAGATGTACATGCTTTACCTGATGGTGGCGGTGCTGCGGCAATTCTGCATGTACTGCACCACCGCGATCATCTTGGTGGCAGGGCTATGGCTGGTGACCATGCTGGGCCACCGCTGGCTGGATGGGGGCAAGCTGGCCTTCAGCTACATTCTGGTGGCCTTTCTCACATTGGTGACCACGATTGGGGTGTACGCCAACCAAGTTCCCCCGCCTAGCCCCCTGGCGGTAGGGTTAGCAGCCCACCTGCGGCAGATCGGCGGCACTATGTACGGTGCCTATTGGTGCCCCCATTGTCAAGATCAGAAAGAGCTGTTCGGATCGGCTTTCGACCAAGTGCCCTACGTGGAGTGCTCCCCCAACGGCCCCGGCACTCCCCAAGCTCAAGAATGCACAGAAGCGGGGATCACCAGCTATCCCACCTGGATCATCAATGGCCGCACCTACACAGGCGTTCGCTCTCTGGAAGCCTTGGCGGTGGCCTCTGGCTATCCGCTGGAAGAGGGCAGATAAACCCCTGGAGTCGGGATGAGGATGTGAACTCGGTTGCGCCCTGCCTGCTTGGCCTGGTAGAGCGCGCTATCCGCCTGCTGCAAGGCAGCTTCCGGCTCCAGGCGGTAGTCTTCGCTGAGCACGATCCCACCAATGCTGAGGGTAACCGGCAGGCTGCGCTTGGGGGAGATGTCAATGGGCCGTTTGGCGATAGCCTGCCGCAGAGACTCTGCGTAGCGACCACAGCGAGAGGGGCTAAGTCCGGGCGTAAGGCAAACAAATTCTTCCCCACCATAGCGGTAGAGCAGGCTGGAGGGCCGCAGTTGATTTTGCAGCCGCCCGACGATGGCCTGCAGCACACAGTCGCCAATGTAGTGGCCGTGGCTGTCGTTGATTTGCTTAAAGTGATCTACATCCATCATCAGCAGGCAGAGATAGCGGTAGCGAGCTTCCCCGCGGGCTCCCACCTGCTTGAGCAAATGGGGCAGCGCCTGATCCAGAGCTCGCCGGTTCAACGCCCCGGTCAAGGGATCCGTCAAAGACAAAGACTCCAACAACTCATTGCGGGCTCGCAATTGCCGGTTGGCCTGGGCCAAAGCTTGGGTGAGCCGCTGGAGACGTAACCCTGCCCGCACCCGCGCCCGCAGCTCCTCGGGATCGACCGGCTTGGTGATGAATTCATCCGCCCCCGCATCCAGCCCCTCTACCCGAGCCTCAACTTCAGAACGGGACGTGAGCAAAATGAAATAGACAAACTGCCCTGCGGCGGATCCCTTGAGACGGCGACAGAACTCTACCCCCGACATCTCAGGCATGACCCAATCGCAGATCACCATGTCGGGCCACTCGCTCTCTTCCAAGCTTTGCAAGGAATCCCAAGCTGCTCGGCCGCTTTCCCAGCTTTCCACGTAGTACTGGGAGCCTGTGAGAACATTGATAATGTAGCAACGAACCACTGGGTCATCATCGACAACCCAAATGCGGGGGGTGCGAGCCGGAACAGAGCTCCAAAAGGCTTCTTCTGCAGGCCCAAGAGCCGAACCAGAAGGGTGGTATACAGAATCCAAGCCCTCCAGATCAAGGGATGACATAGTCTGATGACGACATAGTCTGATGACATAGTCTAAAGAGGAGCGCTCCATTGCAGCCAGATCCCAATCCTAGCGCCAACGGCTAGTTGGAACCAGAGCCGGGAGCGGCCAGACAAGCATGGTTGGAGGCCCGCTCACGGAGCGCAAGGTGCAATGCTTCCACAAACTGCCGCACTCGGATTGGGTCGATCATAGGAAAGGGATCCGCATAGCCTGCCGGCACGCCTGCGGAACGAGAAGACCGCTTCAGAGAACTGGCCACAATCACGCCATCTGCCCGTCGGATCAGGCTGCCGATGTTTTCGGCAGTGGCCCCCGAGCCGATGAGCAGCGGCACTTGAGGGGCAACTTTGCGGGCCAGCTCCAGCTCCTCCAGAAGGGGTGGCTTGCCGGTGGCCCAACCGGAAAGAATGATGGCATCGGCCAGGCCGCGCTCCACCGTGTCGGTGATGGCGGCATCCAGACTGATGGGACTCAGGGGCTGAGCGTGTTTCACCAGCACATCGGCGAAAATCTTGATATTGGCCCCCAACTCGCGGCGATAGCGCAGCAGGCGGTGGGCATTCCCCTCGATGATGCCTTGGTCGGTTACCATCGCTCCGCAGAGCACATTCACCCGGATAAACTGCGCTCCTACAGCAGCGGCAATGGCCAGAGCACTGTAGCCATCGTTGCGCAAGACGTTGATCCCAACCGGCAGCGAGACCAGGGTTTTCAGCCTCTGGACGATGACGGTCATGGCGCTGACCACCGCTGCATCCACCCGATCCTTGGCAAAGGGGGCATCGTAAAAGTTCTCGACGAGGATCCCGTCTACCCCTCCTGCAGCCAGGGCAGTAGCTGCCTGTTCTGCCTGAGCGATCACCCATTCCAAGTCCCCCCCCCAACGGGGTGAGGTGGGCAGCGGCAACAAATGAACCACCCCAATGACCGGATGGGGGGTTTTGAAGAGGTGTTGCAGCAGGTTCACCGGCAAGCTTCCTCAGGGATCCCTAACGATCTTACGCCTGGATCTGACCCACAGGGGTATTCTCTGGGGGAAGTGTAACATCAGGGCTGGGGGGAGAAGAGCGGGCTAGGCCTCGGAGCAATTGCGGCACCATACCCGGCCCTTCGTAAACCCAGCCGGTGTAGACCTGCAGCAGGCTGGCTCCCGCTTCCAGTTTCTCCAAGGCGTCGGCCAAGGTGAAGATGCCCCCCACTCCGATGATGGGCAATTTTCCTTGGGTGGAGCGGTGGATGTAGCGGATGACTTGGGTGGAACGCTCCCGCAAGGGGGCACCGCTGATCCCGCCGGCTTCTGCAAGGATTGGCCTAGACTCCGCTGGTGCGAAGGGGATCCCGTGGCCAGGTAGGAAACGGGTCTTCAGGTTATCGCGGCGCAGGGTGGTGTTGGTGGCCACAATCCCGGCCAGTTGATGGTCTTGGGCCAGCTCCAGGATGCTGTCGATGTCAGGCCAGTCCAGATCGGGGGCGATCTTCACCAGAAGGGGTTTTCGCTTCTGATTTTCCCGCTGTAAGGCAGACAGGATGGGCTCCAGTTGCTCAGCAGCTTGCAGGGATCGCAGCCCCGGCGTGTTGGGGGAGCTGACGTTGACCACAAAGTAGTCCCCCAGCTCCTGGAGCAGCTGGAAGCTGGCCAGGTAATCGGCAGCCGCTTCTTCTAGGGGGGTGATTTTGGCTTTGCCCAGGTTGATTCCGATGGGGATGGGACGTTGGTGTAGCCGGCGCAACCGTTCCGCCAGAGCCGCCGCCCCTTGGTTGTTAAAGCCCATGCGGTTGAGGGCGGCGCGATCTTGGGGCAGTTGAAACAGGCGAGGTTTGGGGTTGCCCGGTTGGGGCTGAGGAGTGACGGTGCCCACCTCTACAAAACCAAACCCCAGGCTGGGCCAGACGCCCAGAGCCAGGCCATCTTTGTCGAAGCCCGCAGCCAATCCAAGGGGATTGGGAAAGGTAAGGCCCCACAGCGACACCGCTAGCCGGGGATCCCGGTAGCAAAACAGTCGCTCCAGAGCCGATAGGATCCCGGTGGCCTGGGTGGCATCGATCCAGTGCAAGGCGCGCAGCAGGCCCATCTTGACCGCTTCCGGGTCGGCTCTCAGCCCAGAAAAAAGCAGAGGCCACAGCACATCTCGGTACAGGTTTACCACAAGGATTTCCTACGGGTGGGAACCCATGGATTTTGGATTTACTGCTAGGTCAAGAGTCATTCCCTATTGCCAGGCAGCGCCGATGCCCATGGTGGGGCATTCAACCGTGACCCCCTTGGGAAAGCTATCCCAGATCTTGGTTGCATTGGCCCTTTGTCGAGCGCTGCTCGAGGCTGGCTCCCCAAACTGCCCCCAACAGCAAGGTTACCAACAGGTGGATGCGGCCATCCAACATCACCACATCCAAAAGCCCTGAGGCAAAAAACGCCGTCAAGGCCAGCAGCATCCCCAACAGGACGCTTTCTTGCGAGCGCCGCCAAGCTTGCCATCCCCGCGCCAAAATCCAGCCCCACAGGATCAGATGGCCCAGCAACAGCGGGATCCCACCCTCAGCCGCCAGGTGCAGGTACAAATTGTGGCAATGGCCCAGCAGCTCCGGCGGATCTTGAGCATTGTAAAGAGCGGCAAAGCTTTGCCAGCCCCAACCGGTCAAGGGCCGCTCCTGCACCATCTGCAGGGCGAATTGCCAAGCATCCAGCCGGTTGGCGGTGGAACTAAAGTAGAGCGCTTGAGGATCGAAGGTGTCTGCCAGACGGCTCCAAATCAATCGGGGCACAACAGCCCGCCAGCCCGGCCAATCCCAAGCAGCGGCCAAACCGGCCAATCCCAGACCGGCCAAGATCCCGATCCCCCACCAACAGCGCCGCAGGGCCAGCCCCATCATCAGCGCCAGCCCCCCCACTCCCCAGCCGTTGCGAGAGGCTGTCAGCAGCAACAAGAGGGATCCCAGCCCCAGCACAGCTCCCAGCCCTACTGCCTGTGGCCAGTCTCTATCGGCTCGATCCAGCCACAGCCCTGCCGCCAAACACAGGTGGATCACCAGGTAGATGGCCAGCGTATTGGGGGAAGTAAAAGCTGCCGCCGGTCGCTCTCCCCCGGCAACCCCCGTGATCCAAACCGGCCCCCAGAAGAAGTGCCCCTGCCATCCCCACAGCACTTCTCCCCAACCCAAAAGCAGCATCAGCCCGCTGCCCAGCACCAACACCTGGGCCAACCGCCGACGGCCCACAGGACAGGACTCCGTCCCGCTGACGCGAAAGGACTCCGTCCCGCTGACGCGAAAGGACTCCGTCCCGCTGACGCGATCGGCCAGAACAGCGGCAAAGGCCGGCAGCATCAACAAAAAAGGCCAGTAGTTGAACATCCCCGGCAGGCTCAGCCGCCAATCTTCCCCCAAAAAAGCCACTCCCACTGCCGCCAGGCTCAGGAGAGCCGCCAGTCCAAACAAGGGATCCCGCAGGATCGCCCCACCATAGCGGGTATAACCCTGGATCGTCCCCACCAAAGCCAAGAGTAAGCTGGGGGCCAGATTCACCGGGATCAGCGCCGCTGCTGCCAGCAGCCAGCCCCTCGGCTGAGAGGGCAAGGGATCCGGCGACAACTCGGGAGACAAAACCGGTGCCGAAGAAGACATCACTCATCCTCGATGGGGATCCCTGGCCTTACCCGCCCCTGGCCGAAGTAACGCCCAAATTGCAGCTCGTACACCTCATCTTCATCCTGGGTTTCTACCCACAGCTCCGAGCGGGCATAGCCCACGCACAGCAGCCCATACCCCTGCTCCTTCAACTCCCGCGAGATGCCCATTGCCTCCGGCTGATACAGGGATCCCCGCCGTACCCGCACCGCACAGGTGGTACAGGCGCCATTGCGACAGGCAAAGGGCAGTTGGATCCCTTGGGCCTCGGCGCTGGCCAAAATGTATTGATCCGCCGGCACCTGGATCAGATAGTGGGTGTCCCGTTGGCGGTCATGGATGTGAACCGGGTAAGAAGGGACAGAAGAGAAAGGACGCATCGAGAAGTGGCCTTTTTGCAGAGATCTTTATTCATGATTCCACAGGATTCTAGCCACTGCCCTGGCAAGCCCGAATTGGCTGGGGATCCCCAGGAGCTGAAGCCGATCTGTTGGTGGTTCTAAAGATAAACAAACAGACTTCGAGTTGGTTGTTGAGATAAGCTACAGGTAGGCCTCCCAAGGAGAGCATCTCATGCTGGAAACCCCCAATGCCAATCTGGCCTCACCGGAAAAACCTTCGCCTTCCCTCTCTGCCGAAACCCTCAACAAGCTGATCGAGAGCAATGCTGAAAGTCGGCCTTGGGGGAGCTTTACAGTGCTGGAAGAGGGCCCTGGCTACAAAATCAAGCGGATCGTGGTTTTGCCCAAGCATCGCCTTAGCCTGCAGTTGCACTACCATCGAAGCGAACACTGGATCGTCGTTGCCGGCACCGCCAAGGTCACCTGCGGAGACGAAGAAAAGCTCATTACGGCCAACCAATCCACCTATGTGCCCCCTTGCACCAAGCATCGTCTGGAAAACCCCGGCGTCATCCCTCTGGTGATTATTGAGGTGCAAAATGGCCAGTACCTGGGCGAAGATGATATCGTCCGCTTCAGCGACGACTACGCCCGCGTCAACGGTGGGCAAAAGTAGCCAATCTCAAATGGCCTAGGCAAGCTTTTGGCTACTGAGGATCGGGATCCTCTAGAACAGCAGCATTGCCAGCAGGGCAACCACCAACAACAGCACAGCCCAGACAGCTTGCCAGAAGGGATGGTAGCTGGTGATGAGCTGGCCATGGCGGCTTTGAAAGCGGGCCAGATCCAGGTAAGGGGCCACCCCCCGTCGGAACCACCCCACTGCGGATCCCTCTTGGCCGATTACCCCCCCTGCCTGGCGCGCTCCAAACAGGAAGTTGCCCAGCGGCCCAAAGCGGGAAGCATAGCGCAGGAAGATCATCCCTGTCTCATCCTGGAACTTGAGATCGGAGCCGAAGCGATAGCCCGGATCCCCTCGCCCAATCACCCGCCCTTCCAACTGCATTGGCAGCCCACGCAGAGGGCTGGCGTAGGGATTGCTCATCGCCTTCAGCACGGTCAACGCCGGCGGGTTTTCCAGACTGGGGTACATCACCGTCATCTTCAGCAGCAGGCCCAAGCCCACCCCCATCAGGGTCAGCCCGGCAAGGATGTCATAGAAGCCCATCCGCAAAGCCGGGATCCCGAGCAGTGCCCCCGCGATTGCCCCCAGCCACTCGGCGTTCAACAGCAGCACATCCAGGAGGAAGTTCCCGTAGAGCTGCTGTCGGTTGAGCCGCTTGCCCTGGGCAACCACGTCGGCCATGTCGAATTCCACCGGCAGATCCAGTTGCTCCGCATAGGTGCTCAGCGCCCGTACCCGTTTGCCCGTGAGGGGATGGGTGGAGTTCAGCTCCATCCACCAGGCCCAAGGGTTAAACAGATCCCACAAAAATACCCTGCCCACCTGGCCGGGATCCGAGGCAACCCGGTAGGCCGTCCCCGCCGTAACAGCCGCCTTGGCATCGTAGATCCCCAAAGCCCGCGTTCCTTCCAGCAGGCGAGCACTGCGCTGTCGGGTTTCCTCATCCCGCTCCCGCTCTCCCTCTTGCACAATGCCGTAGGCAATTTTCACCAAAGCCCGCGAGAGCCCATTGGGGTTGCCGGTGGTTTCGGCAGCAAAGTGGTCGGCAAAGTACTCCCGCACCCGCGACAGATACAGCAACAAGTAGGAGCCGGCCACATAGAAAAAGTAGGCGACCAAGGCCAGGGAGCGGAGGCTGCCCCTTTTGCCGTTGTCGCGCGCATCCCGCATGTAGACGTAAAGAAGGTAGAGAATCTGCACCAGCGTGGAAGCCAGGGTCATGACGGCGAAATCCCAGTGGATCACATGCCCCAGCTCGTGGGCGTAAACTGTAGCCACCTCTTCATCTTCCAAGTAGGTGAACAATCCTTCGCTGACAACAATGCGGGCCGTGTCCGGCAGGCTGCCGTAGGTAAAAGCAGTGGGGTTTTGGTCGCGGATCAGCCCCAGCTTCGGCTGCTTCAGCTTGTACTGGCGGCAAACCCGTTGAATCACCTCTGCACTCTCTGGGCTGCGACGCCCGATTTCCGCCAAGCTCACCCACTCGGTGCCATAGAGGCTGTGCTGGATCCAGTCCATCAGCCAAGGGGACAAAAAGAAGATCAGGGCATTGAAGGCGAGGGTGAGCAGAATGGCGAAGATGAAAGAGCCCAGAGAGAATCCCCCCTCTAAGCTGCCCAAGACGGTCAGGAAAAGCACAAACACCATACCGAACAGCAGGCTCAGGGTCACACCTGAGGCCGCCGTCAGGTTGCCGGCAAAGCTGGCCAACATTAGCGAGACCCCCACCTGAGGCGCGCGGTAGCTGCGCTTGGTTTGCCCAGTTTTGAGACCTGAGGTGGCGGGATCCAATTCCGCTAGGGTGCGGCTGGGGTTGAAGCAATAGCGGCTCAGCCAAACGCTCAGTAGACGCAGCTCGTGAGGATTCAGGCTTTTCAGAGGCTCCAGCCACAAGGCCGCTTCCACCGATAACATCACCGTCGAGACGGCGCTGGGATTGCGAAACAAGGTGGGCAGGAGGGGCAGAACCTCCTGCTTTTGCCCAGAAGTGAGGCCGTGAAAACCCAAAACCGCCTGGCGGAGCAAACCAGGCGGCTGAGGAAGGTCGGCGGTAAGCAACTGGCGATTGCTGACAAAGCAGTGGCGGCTTAGATCCGGACTCTCCGGGGACTCCGTCCCACTGACGGGTTCGCGAGAGGGTCGCGTAGCGGTAAAGTGCTCTGCACTGCTAACACGACCGGGATCCACCTTGTCTGTCGCCGGCTCCGGATCCAGCCTCACCTGAGTTTTCCAGTCGGCAGCCTGCTGGCCCATGGGGCGGCTGTAGAGGGCCAACCGTTTGACTTGGGGGTAGCAAGTGGGAATCGCCTTCTGGAACCAGGCCGTCAACTCCTCATAGTTGAGAGCAAGGCCGGCAGGACGGTTGATCATAATGACAAGGGCATAAGCCTTGGGGCTGTCCCGGAGCGGTTGGGCTTTGGCCTGTAACCTAAGGCGGGGATTGGCCAGCGCCTGCTCCAGCCACTGCACCACTTCCTGTTCGTTCATGGCCCTCTCCCGGATCTAGTGGGGTGAAGAAGATCAACTATTCATCAACCATTCAACTGTTGCGTCGGTTGCCGACTGCCGATTGGCCTCACGGGAGCTATTCTGGCATTTCCTCCCGTTGACGGGATCCCCATCCTTCCCCAGCCCAGTACGGTTCCCCTGCTGGGAAAGCCTCAGAACCTGAGCCCTAGGGACTTTTGACTACAAAATCGAGCGCTGCCCCTCCGGGCTGATGCCGATGATGGTGAGCTGGCAATCCAACACTTTGAAACCGTACTTTTCTGCCACCTTCTGGGTGATGTTAAGAATGGCGTTGTTTTTGAACTCGATCACCTTGTTGGTCTTGACGCACACCAGATGGTGGTGGTGGTGGGGGGCCGGCTGGTTGATCTCGTAATGTTTGTGCCCTTCGGTCAGTTCCAGTTCTCGCAAAATGCCCATGCGGGACATCAGCTTGACGGTGCGGTAAATGGTGGAAAGGCTAATGTTGTGGCCTTCTTCCCGCAACTTTTTGTGCAACTCCTCCGCGCTCAGATGCGTGCCCTCAGGCAAGTTTTGAAACGTTTGCAGGATGATCTCCCGCTGCCGAGTGGCTCGCCAGCCTTTGGCATTGAGCTCTGCCTTGAACGCCTCTTCGGTGTAGACCATGATGCCGCCCCTCCGCTGTTGGGCAACGTCGCCGTAACAGTCAATAAGTTCTGTAATTGATAATAACTTCATTTATGACGACACCACCCGACTTGGTTGCTGAAGACATCGTTCAAGCTCAGTTCAGGCCCAATAGAACAGGGACGCAACTGAGGCGCATGGGCTGCCGGGAGAGCCTCGGGAAGGGTGCGGGAAACCCAATCCCTCATCCATCCGGGATGAGCTAGCCTACAGAGCAGAGCCATGTGGCGGACTGTTTCTGGTGTTCGGGCGCGCCTAGGCTAACATACTCAAGAAAAGGCCCGCGGCATCCTGACAGCGTTGGCAAGCGTAGTGATCGGGGAAGGAAAACGAAAATGCGGTTTGAGCAGCCCAAAACCTATTCCATTTCTCTGGGTGGCTGGGGGTTCTGGCTGGGATCCCTGGCGTTGGCAGCTTTGCTGACCAGTGTCGGGCTGGGGTGGCTGGTCGCCGGATTGGTGGCTCTGTTGCTGTTTTTGCTGTCCTTGCCGGTATTGGTGCTCCTGGCCTTTCGCTGGTGGGCGCGCCGCTGGATTACCACCGATCGCTGCCCGGTGTGTGGGTCGGAATCGCAAGCCGTCGAGGGCAGCCGTTTCTTTTGCCCCAATTGTGGAGAGCCGCTGTTTGTTGCAGACGGACGTTTTTATCGGCAAACACCCCCCGGCACCATCGATGTAGAGCCTGTGGAAGAGGGTGGCTGGGAATTGACGAGCTGATGCCCCCTCGGTTGCCGGGATGTTTAGAGGGTGTTTTCCGTGAAAAGTGCTATGCCTGCGGCACCCCATGGTGCTACACAACACTGTTGCTCCGCAACGCTGACGCCACGGCACGAACGACATCTGTGGGGCTGGCCCGGTAGGCGGCTGGTTTCGAGCTGGGTTGGGCTGCTCTCGGCGGCCACTCTGTTGCTGAGTTTGTCTCCCACTTCTCAGGCGACGGAGCAGGGATCCCTGCAACCTCAGGTGGAAACTTATCTGGCTCAGTTGGCCGGTCGGGGGTTTTCGCCCACAGCTCAGGGGGTTTGGCTGCAGATGGAGGATCCTTCGCCTCAGCGGGACAGAATCCTTGTTTTGGGACAGCATCAGGGATCCACACCCTTGCCGGCTGCTTCTTTGACCAAGGTGGCAACGACCCTGGCCGCTTTGCAGCACTTTGGCCCGCAGCACCGCTTTGTTACCACCTGGCTGGCCACTGGCCCCTTAACTGCTGAGGGAGTTCTACAGGGGGATCTCTGGGTTCTGGGGGGGGAGGATCCCTTGTTCGTCTGGGAGGAAGCCTTCTCCGTCGGCAACCTGCTCAATGCCTATGGGATCCGCCAGGTGCGCGGGGATCTGGTGGTGGTGGGCCGCTTTTACATGAACTTTTCCCGGGATGTGGCGCAATCGGGATCCCTGTTGCGGCAGGGGCTGGATGCGCGGCGTTGGCCACCAGAAGCGGAGGTCCAATTTTCAACCCTGCCCCCCGGCACACCCAGACCGCAGGTGGAGATCTTGGGTTCGGTGCGGGTTGCCCAGCAGATCCCGCCCGGCGCTCAGGTTTTGCTCAGACATGAATCGCCCCCCCTCATTCACCTGGTCAAGCTGATGAACCTCTACAGCAACAACTCCATGGCCGAGATGTTGGCCGATGCGGTGGGGGGAGCAGACCAAGTGGCCCAAATCGCCCGGGCCATCGCCGGGATCCCGCCCGAAGAGCTGCAACTGATCAACGGCTCCGGGTTGGGGGTGGAAAACCGCATTTCGCCGCGGGCCAATGTAGCTTTGCTTCGAGCGATCCAATCTCTTCTGGAGGAGCAGGGGCTCTCTCTTGCCGATGCTTTTGCCGTCGTCGGCCAGGATGTGGGGGTGTTGGAACGGCGGCTGTTACCGGGGATCTTGATCGCCAAGTCGGGCACCCTGAGGAGCGTCAGCACCTTGGCGGGTGTATTGCCAACCGCGCAGGGGGACATTTGGTTTGCCCTAATGAATGGCGGATCCGATCTGGTCGGCTTTCGCACCCAGCAGGGACAATTCCTCAGCCAGCTCCAGTCCCAATGGGGATCCCCTGCCACCTTGCCTGAGCGTTGGATCCCTCGCTCTGGAGATACGGGATCCCGCACAGAGCTGAACCCCCGTCTTTGAAACTGGGCTTCAACAGCCCTCAACCCAGAAACCTCGTCCGGCAGGGATCCTCCCCATGGGGCGTACAGGGATCGAACCTGTGTAAGGCAAATTATGAGTTTGCTGCCTAAACCGCTCGGCCAACGCCCCTGATTCTTTTACTCTAGCGTTTACTCTAGCGCCCTTGTCTCCTCCAGAAGCGGCTGAAAACAGGATAAGCTGCATGTCGGTGGTTAGGGTCTGACGCCATGGCTTCGCCGCGTTCTTGGCAGGGGCAAATGGCCCTGGGCTTGGGGTTGATTGCCTTGTCCTTGGCTCTCTGTTTCGGTTTCTTGGCCGTTGGGCAGCACTATCTCTACGGGGATGGATCCGCTGTGGATTTCCAGCCCGCCAGGGAGAGTTTGGCTTTGTCTCCCGCCCCCAGTACTGGGCCTCCGACGGCACTGCCCCTCACTACCCCCCCCTCTTCCGACGGCAATCTCCCAGAGGGATCCCCGCTGCAGCTCTGGCTTGTTACTTTTTTAACCGTGTTTGTGGCGGAAATGGGCGACAAAACCCAGTTGGCAACCTTGCTCATGAGTGCCCAATCCCAATCGCCTTGGGCGATCTTTTTCGGTTCCGCCGGTGCCTTAGTGACCGCCAGTTTTTTCAGCGTGGTGCTGGGAGAAGGTCTGGGCCAAGTCATTCCCCCGGGCTGGCTACAATGGTTGGCGGGTGCAGGGTTCCTGATGATCGGGGGCTATGTATTATGGCAGGAGTGGCGAGGGGATAATCTCCCAGAAGGCTAGCCTCCCTGAGCAGCCGATGCCAACCCGGCAGGACAGAGTGGAGAACAACCGAGGAACGTGTTGATCCAAGACAACGACAGCCGAACCCCGTCTTTTTTGCTGCGGCAAATGGCCGGACGGGCCGCCCTAGTGAGCTTTGGCTCGATTCTGCTGGCCGAAATGGGCGATAAAACCCAATTGGCGACCCTGCTCCTCAGTGCCCGCTCGCAAAACGCTGGGGTAATCTTTTTGGGCGCTGCTGCTGCTTTGATCAGCACCAGCCTAATTGGGGTGTGGGCAGGAGCTTGGGTGGCCCGCCTGATCCCACCTCGCTGGATCAAAACCCTGGCAGGCGTGGGGTTTGTTGTGATGGGCCTAGTCTTGTTGTGGGGATCCCTGCCCATAGCCGGCTGAGCAGAGGGCTTCAGGATGGCTTCGGCAAAGCGTGATAGGATTAAGAGCGCCTCACTTTGACACTTCAAACTGAGGACCTTCACTTGAGTCCGGACAACCGGTCAGGAAAACCAGCATGGCCAAAAAACGCAATCTGAAGCGGGAAAAAGCCGAGCGCAACCGCGAATATGCCAAACAGTTCCAAAAAAGTCGTGCTCGCAATGGCCGCCGCTTCCGTTCTGCCCCCCGCGACAACGAGGCCAGCGCTGGCGAAGAACAGCAGTAAGGTTGTTTTTGTCGAGATGCTCTGTCGGTCAATCCTGTGAGCGGAGCTAGTTCAACAAACCTGCTATCGTATGCAGGGGTGGGCCGGAGCGGATAAGCATGAAATATCGACGGATTCTACTGAAGTTGAGTGGTGAAGCCCTGATGGGGGAGCGCCCCTACGGGATCGACCCCGAGGTCTTGAAGTCCATTGCCGGCGAAGTGGCCTCAGTGGTACGGGCCGGTGTGCAGGTGGCGATTGTGGTGGGAGGGGGTAACATCTGGCGCGGGCGCAAAGAGGCGGCTGCCCAAGGGATGGATCAGGCTTCTGCCGACTACGTAGGGATGCTGGCCACCGTCATCAACGCCTTAACCCTGCAGGATGCCATCGAGCGAGCCGGGATCCCCACCCGGGTGCAGACGGCCATCGCCATGCAAGAGGTGGCAGAGCCCTACATTCGTCGCCGCGCCATTCGTCACCTGGAAAAGGGGCGGGTGGTGATTTTTGGGGCAGGATCTGGCAACCCCTTCTTCACCACCGATACCACTGCGGCCTTGCGGGCGGCGGAGATCGATGCCGAGGTGATTTTCAAAGCCACCAAGGTGGACGGAGTTTACGATGCGGATCCCAAGACTCACCCTCAGGCCCGCCGCTACGATGTCCTCAGCTATCAGGATGTGCTGAACCGCGATCTGCGGGTTATGGACAGCACCGCCATCGCCCTCTGCAAGGAAAATCAATTGCCCATCGTGGTCTTTGACCTGACTACCCCTGGCAATATTTATCGAGTGGTGCAGGGAGAACCCATCGGCACTTGGATCGGACAGCGGACGGTCGAGAACAACGGGATCCCCAGCCCAGGAGAGTTGATCCCAAGTTAGGGGGGAAATCGGCCTTGAGAGTCCGGCGACGCCCTAGCCAGGATTGAGTCCGAAGGATAGCCTGGCTCAAGGGTGTGCTCAGGCCGTTTGGAGGGAAAGGCAATGACAGATCAGGTTCAGCATTCGGCCCAAAAGGATCCCGTCTTGCCCAAATGCTCTGCTGCCCAAGGCGCTATACCCAGGTCACCCCATGTTGCTACGCAACGCTTACGCGAACGCTGGGGTCGGCGTCTTTTGCAGAGCTTGATTTTCCTGTTGGTTCTGGTCGGGGGATTGGGCTACTGGCAGTGGCAGACCTGGCTCCAGCCGGTGGGCGGCCCAGAACCGATCCAAGTAACAATCCAGCCGGGCAGCAGCAGCCGTCTGATCGGGCAAAAACTGCGCCAAGCAGGGGTGATTCGCTCAGCTCTGGCTTGGGAGCTGTGGAGCCGCACCTTTGGGCGCGACTGGGTGTTTCAGGCGGGCACCTACGCTTTGGATCCCAACCAGGACATGCTGGCCGTGGCCCAGCAACTGCGGCAGGGAAGGATCCTGCAAAGACGTCTGACCATCCCGGAGGGTTGGCGCATCGAGCAAATGGCAGAGGCTCTGGCCCAGCGCAACTGGCTGGCAGCCGATGCCTTCATTGCCGTGACCCGGGTGATTCCCCCCCTCGATTGGCTGCCCCCCCACTTGAGCTCTCTAGAAGGCTACCTGTTCCCAGACACCTATCTTTTCCCCATCGAGCAGGTGGAGGGATCCCTGCCGGATCGGGAAAAGGCCCAGATGGTGGTCGACGCCATGCTGCAGCGATTTGTCGCGGTGGCCCTGCCCCTGTTTCGCCAGCACACCACTTCCCTGTCTCTGCACGAGTGGGTTACCCTGGCCAGCATTGTGGAGCGGGAGGCCGTGGTGCCGGAAGAACGCGCTTTGATTGCAGGTGTCTTTCTGAACCGGCTTAAGAAAGGGATCCCCCTGGGAGCCGATCCGACGCTGGAGTATGCCTTGAATATCCGGCAAACCCCAGACCGCCGCCTCACCCTTGCGGAGGTGCGTACCCCCTCTCCCTACAACACCTACCTCAACCCGGGTTTGCCCCCCGGCCCCATCGCCAGCCCGGGCTTGGCCAGCTTAAAAGCCGTTTTGCAGCCTGAGCAAACCGACTATCTCTACTTTGTGGCCCGCTACGATGGCACCCACGTTTTCAGCAAAACCCTAGCAGAGCACGAGGCAGCCCAATTGCAAATTATTCAAGAGCGTCGGCAAGCTGCCCAGGGATCCCACCATAGTCCTCAACCCAGTCCTTAGCCGAGGAGCGGATGGTACACAAACCTTGGTTCAAGCTCCTGCAACCGGATGTAGTAGTAGCCGGTACCGTCCTGCGGCTGCGGGCAGAAGACCTGTGGGCCTGGCAGGTAAAAGGCATCATCTTTGACGTAGACGGTACACTGGTGCCGAGCCGACAGGTTGAGGTGGATCCCGCTGTGGCTGCTTGGCTGGAGCAGTTGCGCCCGCACTTTCAAATTTGGCTGGTGAGCAACAACCTCAATCGCAGCCGCATCCAACAAATCGGAGAAAGCCTGAACCTGCCCTACATTCACCGCGCTGGGAAACCCTCACGGCGGGCCTTGCGGCGGGCCGTAGCCCAGATGGGCTTGCCGGTAGAAGCAGTGGCTATGGTGGGAGACCGCCTGTTGACGGATATTTTGGCGGGCAATCGACTGGGGTTGGTAACTGTGCTGGTCAACTCCCTCTTGTCCGAAGCAGTCGAAAAGAACCCTGCTACCCTCTAGGGGCTGCGCTTTTGAGAGATTTGAGAGTTGGACAACTGTAATTGTTTCAAACTGAATTGAAAAGGTTTCCAAGCACTCCCCCTTTCCTTCGCAAAGAGAGAAGACCAAAAGACAATCCTGCTGCTCGGAAGGACTTAGTCACTTCAGTTTAGGGTGAGACGCCTGGGCAGCTGAGAAAAGCCCTGTGGCCCCATGCATGTTTCATGCATGTTTTAGGTGTGGGTACAGTGTCCCAGTTTGAATCGAAATGACCAACCACAGGTTGTCAGCGCTGACAACTGCTGACCGGATGGGTAGCACATCTAAAAATCAAGACAAAAATCGAGAGAGATTTTCCAGACCTGACCCATCTGCCCCAATTTTTTGTAGAGTGACGGCAGGTGAGCCGGATCCCGCGTTGAAGCCCAGTAGGCGGCGGTGTGAGGGCGGTGTGAGATCCAAAGGTCAAGCATGCGAACCATCCCTATTGTCAAGTCCGCCATGCAACGGCTAAAGTCCATGCTGCAAAAATCCCTGCGTTCTGCTCCGACTTCCCCCCGCTCCAGATCCTCGCTTGTATCCAATGGACGGAGCCTGATCAAGCTGGGCAGCTTTCTGGCCTTACCTTTGATATTCTCGACATTGCCCGGTTGGGCTTTAACATTGGTGGCGCGTCCAGATCTGCGCGACCTCAAACGTGCAACCGTGTTTCGGGTGGTCAACTACAACACCCTGGTTGTTCAGCTTGAAGGAGACTTGAATTTGCGGCTGGTGCAACTGATTGGGATCGATCCCTTGCCTGACCCGATCAACCCCAACTGGACAGAGTTGCGCGGACAAACCCCTCTGGCAGTTTACAATGCTGGCCAATATCTGCAGACTGCTCTGCTGGGACGTGAGGTGTTTTTGGAGTTGGATCCTGCCCTAGCCCCTGCTCCCACCTTGCCTGCCTACGTTTGGCAAGCCAACACCCTCATCAACCAGGAAATGCTGTTTTTGGGGCATGGCCTGTTGTCGCCACAAACCGATGGCTTGAAGTACGGCCCCATTCTTACTGAAGCTGCCGATGCAGCCAAAAGACAAGGACGCGGCTATTGGACAACCTACGGCCCTCGCTAGAGACCAAGCCAAACCCAGAGCTGGAATTGCCGGCCTGTTTGTTGAGAATAATCTCAACAGCCATCTTCCGCCGGTCGGTGAGAGGTAGGTATTGTGGGCATAGCTGCTCCGAATGGCAGAGAAACAGCCTGAAGATTCTGAGCTTTCCTCTCCACTCTTGGCTGGTCACCCCCCAGAGCCGAGCTGCCGGGAAAGGGTTGAGCTGCTCTCTTGGGATTTCTCGCTTGTTTATGATGATCTCGTGTGGGTTTCCAAACGCGGGCTGCCCAGCTTTTCAGGGAAACGTAAGGGATCCCACTGTGAGGTTTGGAGTTCCCTATGGCGGATGAGTTGCCGTTTACTCTAGATCAGCTCCTCATCGTGCGGGCAATTGCCCAGCAGGGTAGTTTTCGCCGTGCTGCCGATAGCCTGTTTGTCTCCCAGCCTGCCGTCAGCTTGCAAGTGCAGAACCTGGAGCGACAGTTGGGAGTGGTGCTGTTCGACCGCAGTGGGCGCAAGGTGGAGTTGACGGATGCCGGGAAAGTGCTGCTGCAGTACAGCGAGCGCATCCTCAAGCTGTGCCGTGAAACCATCGAGGCGCTGGCGGATTTGCAAGAAATGGAGCGGGGGCATCTGGTTTTGGGGGCCAGCCAAACGGTGGGCACCTATGTCATGCCTTCTTTGATCGCCCAATATCACCGCCGCTATCCACAAATTTCCGTACAGCTCTTGGTGCAATCCACGCGGCGAATTGCCCAGAAATTGGTGGACGGCCAGTTGGACGTGGCCATTGTTGGCGGGGAGATCCCCTTTGAGCTGCAGCGGCACTTGAAGGTGATGGCTCTGGCGGAAGATGAATATGTGTTGGTCGGTGCTCCCGGGTGTGCCATCGACTCTCCGGCTCTTGTGGATCTGCTGGCTTTGCCCTTCATCACCTTGGATCCCCAGTCTTCCACTCGGCAAACCATCGATCGGGTACTGAACCGCCACGGCATTAACCCGGCCCAATTGAACGTGCGGCTGGAACTCAGCTCGATTGAAGCGATCAAAAATGCTGTCCAGGCGGGTTTGGGGGTGGCCTTTCTGTCCATGGTGGCAGTGGGATCCGATGTGGAACAGGGACGGTTCCAAAAGCTGGCGGTGGAAGGGCTACAGATACGGCGTACCCTCTGGCTGGCTTTTAACCCGGAGCGCTATCAATCGCAGGCAGCCACCCGCTTCCTCCAAGGGCTGCTGACCCGCCAAGACTGGCTGAAAACTCCCCCGCCCCATTTGCAGTTGATCGGCTAAGTTGCGATGCGTTACGGCCTTTTCCGAGTTGATGGGATCCCAGGTAGATTCCGGTGGATTGAGCAGGATCCCTGTTCAAAGAAATACGAAAGATACATCTGTGTGGGTGCATTTGCTGTAGCCAATGCTGCCTTGGAAAAAGCTGCATCTGCTGAATCTGTCTGAGTCTACTAACCATAAGCCGATGACCACGCAAACGCTGTTGGAACGGCTGCCTTTGGCCCAGCGCTTGGCGGAGTTACAGGCCCGCGTTCAAGAGATCCCGCTGCACAGGGTGAAATTGGAAGGGTTGAACATCGCAGGGGCAGAGTCCTGCTGGGCTGCCTATCGAGACTGGGGAAAAGGGATCCCACTGCTGTTTCTGCATGGCTTTATGGCCACTCATGCCAACTGGTGGCCGCTGATGCAAGGGTTGGGAGACGAATATCGCTGCATTGCCTTGGATTTACTGGGGTTCGGGCAGTCCGGCCAACCGGCCTTGCACTACGACATCGCTGCAGAAGTAGAGTTTGTGCGCGGATTTGTCCAAAGGCTGGGCCTAGCTGCTCCGGTTTTGGTGGGCCATTCCTTTGGGGGATGGGTGGCGGCAGCTTACGCCGTGCGGTATCCGCTGCGGGGGTTGGTTTTGTTGGCTCCTGCCGGGATCCGCGACGACAGCTTTGTGAGACGCTACAACCATTTGCGGCCCTTGCTCTGGGAAAGCGCTTGGGTGGATTGGCTGTTGCGGGCGATCGCTCCGCTGGCCCGCTGGTGGCATTGGGAAGACAAGCTGGCCCAGCTCTTGTGGTTGCGGGGATCCCTGCGTCAGCAGCCGGTCGCTCGGCAATTTCTCCGACAACGTCTGCGCCCGCAAGCTGCCGTCGATACGGTTGAACGTTATCTCCAACACATTCAGGCCCCCACCCTGGTGATCGCCGCCGAACAGGACGACACCATTCCCCTCTGGCACTGCCAAACCTATGCCGAAGGGATCCCTGGGGCTCAGCTCAAGATCCTGGCCGGGGCCGGCCACGCCATCCCTGCCTTGCATGGGGAACAAGTGCTTCCCCTAATTCGGGAATTTCTCGACACAGCCCTTTCCGCACAATGCGGGCTTTGAGCTGGGGGTGTAGCGTAACGCCTGACTCTAGAATGGACGGAGAGCGTCTGCAAGACTCCGCAGTGTTGCAAAGCAACACCGCCAATCTCCTCACCACTGGAACAAACTCTACCTTGCATCCTTTGAGCGGTTCAATCCAACTGGAACTGATCAACTTGAGCGCATGAAAGCCGTAGTCATGAGTGTGCCCGGCGGGCCAGAGGTTCTGCAGCTTCGAGAAGTACCTGAACCTCAGATTCGCGGTGAGCGGGAGCTGCGCATCCGCCTGAGAGCAGCCGGCGTCAACCCCATCGACACCAAGCTGCGGCGACGGGGCACCTTTTATCCAGAAGAGATGCCGGCCATTTTGGGGTGTGACGGTGCCGGCATTGTGGAAGCTGTGGGATCCGGAGTTAGGCACTTTGCGGTGGGAGACGAGGTGTACTTCTGCCACGGGGGTCTGGGCAAGCAGGCGGGGAATTACGCTGAGCTGATCGTGGTGGACGAGCGTTTTGTGGCCCCCAAGCCCAGAACTCTGAGCTTTGCAGAAGCTGCCGCTGCCCCGCTGGTGCTGATCACCGCCTGGGAAGCGCTGTACGACCGGGGACGTCTCCAGGCCGGCCAAAGTGTGCTCATCCACGGGGGAGCGGGTGGAGTTGGCCATGTGGCCATCCAACTGGCCCGTCTGCGGGGATCCAAAGTGGCCACCACCGTGAGCACCCCGGAAAAGGCGGAGTTTGTCCGTTCCCTAGGCGCCGGCTTGCCCATCTTCTACCGGCAGACAGACTTTGTGCGCGCCGTTTTGGACTGGACAGGGGGAGAGGGGGTGGATCTTGCCCTAGATACCTTGGGCGGCAAGCTATTGGAGCAGACCTTCCCCGCAGTGCGCGTGTACGGAGATATCGTCACCCTGCTGGCCCCGGCCCCAGAGATCGACTGGCGGGTGGCTCGCGACCGCAACTTGCGGGTGGGATTTGAGCTGATGCTCACCCCGATGCTGAAAAGCCTGACCAACGCCCAACAAAATCAGGCGGAAATCCTCAGGCAATGTGCCCGCCTCATCGACCAAGGCCAACTGCGGATCCAGCTCAGCCACACCTTTCCTCTGGCCGAAGCGGCTGCCGCCCACCGGTTGCTGGAGCAGGGATCCGTTCTGGGCAAAATTGCCTTAACCATCCCCGAGTAGGCATGCTGGAGAAAGCCCGTTGAGGATCTGCCCATGGTTGCTCCTCTCACCCCCCACCTGCTGGAGAACGAGAGCTTCTACGAAAATGCCCTCTGCTGGCTAGGGCGACCCCAGACGGCCTATCGACTGTTGAGCGAAGCAGTTTTTCCTGCCATCTCCTCTTGGGTGCGGGGGGAGGTAGATAGCCACTCTTTTAACCACTGGCAACTGGAGGATGTGCGCACCTTTCTGTATCCGGTGGTGGCTCTGGGGGATCAAGAAACCCTTGTTCTCTCCAGCGAAGCCCTGCTCCTCTGCGGCATCGGCAACTACTACAACCCCTGTGACTTGGCCATTGTGGTGTTTGTGCAGCAGCCCCAAGAGCTGTTCAGCCAACTGATGCAGCGCATTCGCCGGGCCGAAGCCACTATCAGCCGCGGGCCAGATGTGCGCATGCTCTCGGAACAGGTGAACCTGGCCAAGCGCGGACAAGACTACATCAACACCAAATATCTGGTCTGGCCCTACGCTCTTTCCGGTGCTGCTCAAGATACGCTAATTCAGCAGGGGATCAGCCTCATTCGTCTTTCCCCCCAAGAAGCCGCCTTGCCCTTTAAGGAATAGGTGGAGGACAATCTGCTCTGTCGGCGGAAGATAGGGATCCCCGTCCAAGCCCTTTTTCCATCTCTATCGTTTTTCATGGTCGATACCCACCTGCCCCCCTTGATCCAAGCGATGCTGGATCCCGCCTTCTACCCTCATCCGGTACAGGATCCCATTCGGCTTATTCAAACCCACATTTCCTATATTCTGCTGACAGGCGACTATGCCTATAAAGTGAAAAAGCCTTTGGACTTTGGCTTTTTGAACTTCACCACCCTGGAGAGGCGGCGCCACTTTTGCCAAGAAGAGCTGCGCATGAACCAGCGCGGTGCTCCCGGCCTTTATCTGCAAGTGTTGCCCATTGTCCAGACCGATGGCCGATTTCAGTTCAACAGCAGCGGCGAGCCCATAGAATACGCTCTGCAAATGCGGCAATTTCCCCAAGAGCAACTGTTCAGCAACCTGTTTGAGCGGGGAGAGCTAACGCCGTCCTTGATGGAGGAGCTGGGGCGGGTGGTGGCGACGTTTCATGCCCAAACCGAGACCAACGACTACATCCGCAGCTTTGGCCGGCCAGAACGGGTGCGAGAAGCCTTTGACGAGAATTACGCCCAAACCCAGCGCTACGTCGGCGGCCCACAAACAGCTCAGCAATATCGAGAAACCCAAGCCTACACCGATCGCTTTTTTGCTGAGCGGCAGGAGCTGTTTCAACAAAGAATAGAACAAAACCGCATTCGTGAATGCCACGGAGACCTGCACCTAGGCAACATCTGTTTTTGGGAAGGGAAGATCCTGCTTTTTGATTGCATCGAGTTTAATGAAGCCTTCCGCTTTGTGGATGTCATGTACGACATATCCTATGGGGTGATGGATTTGGATGCCCGCCATCGCCCCGATCTGGGAAACGCCTATTTGAACACCTACCTGGAAGAAACCGGAGATTGGGAAGGGTTGAAGATCTTGCCTATTTACCTCAATCGGCAGGCCTACGTGCGGGCCAAGGTCACCTCTTTTTTGCTGGAGGATCCCACTGCAGCAGAGGAAGCCAAGGCCACAGCCTTTAGCACCGCCGCCCGCTATTACCGTCTTGCCTGGGAATACACCCTCCCCAAGCGGGGGCAGTTGTTCCTGATGTCGGGATTGTCGGGATCCGGCAAAAGCACGGTAGCCCGCCACTTGGCCCGTCAGCGGGGAGCCATTCACATTCGCTCCGATGCGGTGCGCAAGCATTTGGCCGGGATCCCTCTGCGGCAACGGGGGGGGCCGGAGGTTTATACCCCGGAGATGACCGATAAAACCTACCGCCGCTTGGTGCAGTTGGGAGTGGAGCTGGCCCAGGAAGGCTACACCGTGATTCTGGATGCCAAGTTCGACCGGCAGGCGCTGCGGGGGATGGCCATTGAGCAGGCCCAACGCCAAGGGATCCCGCTGCACATTCTCCACTGCTACGCCCCTGAACCTGTTTTGCGGGAGCGCCTACAACGCCGTAGCTCAGCTCCTCAGCCCCTCTTGGCCCCAGCCGGCTGCATCGATGGGGATCAGCAGCCCTCTGCCGACATTGCCGATGCCACCGCCGAGATGCTCTCCCAACAGCAGGCCCACTGGCAGGATTTTTCCGAGTCGGAACGGCCTTTTTTAAAGGTTTTGGATACCAGCCAAGATTGGCCATCTCAACTTCAGCAGGTCTAGATCTCGACTCAAACTGCACAAACTCGAGAAAATTGCTATCAGCAAGATGGATTTTGCCGTTTCTGGGTTAGAGAATGGCAGCAGCTTTTTTGGGCAGGGATCCCTTTCCAAAGTAGAGGTCAAAATTGGGTCTAAAGCTCTGTCCTATTGGTACGCAGTTCGCCTCGGCGGGCCATAGACCTGAGAGAGACGGTAGGCTGAGGGGCATGTTGACGTGTCTGTGCAGGCCCACCCTTTTCCCATCCCACTCGACCAGAACTGACCACGTGCAGGAGGATCCCACGGTGAGCGATGTAACTCCAGATGACCTACGCCTGATGCTCCTGTTTGAGGGCTTTCCTCCTGAGAGGCTAGAGCCTCTGGCCGGGCAAATGTCGTTGCGCTCCCACCCAGTCAATCAGGCCATCTTGTTACAAAATGACTGGGGTAACGCCGTTTATTTCATCCTGGAAGGGTGGGTCAAGATTCGCACCCATGATCTCGAAGGCCGGGAGATCACCCTCACCATTCTTGGTCCAGGGGAAATCTTCGGGGAAATGGCTGCTTTGGACGAAGCGCCTCGTTCTACCGACGTTGTAGCCCTAACAGCCACCAAAGTCGGTTGTCTGTCGGCCCAACACTTCCTGGCTTTTTTGGCTTCTGATCCTCAGGCCGGCATCCGCCTTGCTCAGCTCATGTCGCGCCGCTTACGGCAGATCAACCGTCGTCTGCAGTTGCGCGAGGCCAGCAGTACGGCCCGTGTTGCCGATATCCTGCTGTTTTTGGCCGAATCCCGTGGCCGGGTTAGCCGAAGTGGCGTAGAGATCCCCAACTTGCCCCATCGGGAGCTGAGCAGCCTAAGTGGCCTAGCCCGGGAAACGGTCACTCGTGTCCTGTCCAAGCTGGAGCAAGAGGAGCTGATCCGCCGGGATCGCACTCGAGATGTTCTCTGCATCCCCCAGATGGAGGCTTTGGAGAAACTGATTGGCTAAATTGGGGGTGCCACCAGTTGTCGAAAGCCCTCTCGGCATCGTAAGATAGTAAGCCCAGAGCCGGGATAGCTCAGTTGGTAGAGCAGAGGACTGAAAATCCTCGTGTCACCAGTTCAAGTCTGGTTCCTGGCATCTG
>NZ_JANSIG010000042.1:0-25280 GCF_047461975.1 Synechococcus sp. R55.3
TCTAAAAAAACCAACTTCATCCTCTTTCCTCTATAAATTATTCTCTCTATCCTAACATAAGATCAACACGACCTAGGACACTGCACCCACGTCTGAAACGTTGAGTGCATACAGCGAAGGGCTTTTTCTCTATAGCCCAGGTGTCTCACCCTAACCTGAAACGACTACAACTCTTCTGCGGGGATGACAATGCCGGCTCTGGAGAGCCTGAGGTCGGGCTCAAGACAAGGCTAGGGATTACAGAAAGCACACTGAGCGGGATCCGCCCAAGGCTCTGCCACAGGCTCGGTGTGGGTGTGAGAACAGCGGGAACAGCCATATACCCATGCCTTGGTCACAGGGGTAGGGGCGCCACATTGACCGCAGGGCAGTCCAGAGACCGAGCGGATCCGCCAGTAGCCGGGAGTGCCGCAGGCCGGGCACAGGCTTTGGGCCTTGGCGATTAGGTTTTGGGTGGCGGCTGCGATAACCTGGAGCCGGGTTGGGTTGCACATGGCCCGCATGTCGGTTTCCAGATGAAGGCCCCCTTGCCGAGTCAGCATCTCCCCCACCACCTGCTTCAGGGTCTCTTCATCTTGGATTCCTTTGTGGATGACCTGAGGCTTTTCTGGCCGGTCGAGGGCAATCAGGGCATGCTGGGGAAAACCCGCTTTCTGGGCAAAGTCCAGCGCCTCTGCAAAGCTGTGTACCCAGCGATGGCCGAAATTGGTTTGGGTGCTTTCCGCATAGCCCACCAGCTCCAAAGGCTCTGCGCCAGGCTCATAAACCCTGAGCATGACCCATTCTTGGTTCCAAGGGATCCAGGGGATCTGAGGGTGGGGGCCAAAGGACCCCTCGCTGGCCAAGCCCAGAGCTTCAGGATGATCCTGCAAAGCCCTTGCAATCTTCAGGCGCAGAGTGTGGATGGGATCCCCCGGTCGGGGCCGCTCCCGCGAGAAGGTGCCCAGTTGGTCAGTGTCAAAAGTTGCTACTTGGACTTGAATCCCCAAATGTTCGGCCAAGAGAGGGCCGATGACCTGCTCTTTGCGATGCATGGTTGCCAAGTAGGCGACCCGACCCTTCCATTGCATAGACTCAGACTTAACCTAGATCTGGCAAACGGATCCCGCAGCTTTGTGGCTCAGGCCAATTGGGGTTACTCAAACCAGGGGACTGGCCTCGAGCGGCAAGCCCAACTGGGCAACAGCCTCGGCCAAAGCCACCTCACGGCTGTCCACAAACCGCTCTGGGGGCAGTGGCAAATGTAGGTTTTCCAGGCGCTGCCGGATCCGGCCCTTGGCCCCAACAATCCACACCTGTTTGCCCCGATCCAGGGCCTCGCGAATGGCATTTTCCAGGGATAGCGTTGCGGAAACGCCCAGCATCGGCACATCCGACAAATCCAGCACCAAGGCTTGGCAGGAGGCCACCGCCTGATGTTGGCGGGAAATGGCTTGGGAAACCCCGAAGATCATCGGCCCGCTCAGGTAAAACAGCAACACCTGGCCGCGTCCCTGTCGCAACAAATTCCTCTCCTGCGGGGTGAGATCCACGGCGTCATCTGCATCGGTAATCGCTTTTACCTCTTCGGAGTGGATCTCGCTGAGGCGTTGAATGGTGAGCAAGTTGGCCACAAACACCCCCACCCCTACGGCGGCGATGAGATCCACAAACACCGTCATGAACATCACCCCATACATGATGGCTGCCCCTTTGAGGGAGAGCCGGTGGGCCCGCTTGAGGAAGCTCCAGTCGAGGATATCCACCCCCACCTTGAGGGCGATCCCTGCCAGCACCGCCATCGGGATCCCTTGCGTGAGGGGAGCTGCAAACAGCACCACCATCAACAGAATGAGGGCGCGGGTGACGCCCGCCAGAGGGGTACGTCCCCCCGACTGGATATTGACCACCGTGCCCATGGTTGCCCCTGCTCCCGGCAGCCCTCCCATGAAGCCGGACACCAAGTTAGCGATCCCCTGCCCGATCAGCTCTTGGTCGGAGTCGTGGCGGGTGCGGGTGAGGTTATCAGCAATGACTGCCGTTAAGAGGGTGTCGATGCAGCCCAGCATCCCCAGCACCACCCCATCCAGCACCAAGTTGGCCAGGGAAGCAAAGGGCAACTGCGGCCACTGCAACTGCGGCAAACCGGTGGGGATAGGGCCAATGCGCCGCAAATCCCAATCGGCCATGAACAAGCTGGCCACCAGCGTTCCCAACACCAAAGCCACCAACTGCGGCGGCACCACCCGTCGCCAGGGCTTGGGATAGCCAAAAAGGATGGCAAGCGTCAGCAGCCCCAGCCCCAGCTCTGGCATCTTGAGGTTGAGCAGGTAGGTCGGCAGGTTCTGCACCGCCCCAATCACTCCCCCCTGGCTGGCGTGGCCCAAAAGCGGCGGGATCTGCAGCAAAATCATGATCCAGCCGATCCCGGACATAAAGCCGGAAATAACGCTGTAGGGCATGAGGGTGATGTATTTACCCAGTTTCAGGGATCCAAACAGGATCTGAAACAAGCCCCCCAGCATCACCACGGTGAAGGCCGGCCCCAGCCCCTGCTCCGGATAGCGGGCTGTAACATTAGCAACCACCGCCGTCATCATCACAGTCATCGGCCCAGTGGGTTCGGAGATAAGCGTGGGCGTACCCCCAAACAGAGCCGCAAAAAAGCCCACACACACTGCTCCGTACAAGCCCGCCACTGGCCCTACCCCGGAAGCCACCCCAAAGGCCAAGGCCATCGGCAAGGAAACAATCGCCGTCGTCAACCCGCCGAACAGATCCCCGCGCCAGTTGTCTAGGCTCAGACGTCGGTGCCAACCCAGAAATCTCCTGTTGCCGGACTGTTGTTCTTTCGCTTGGCTCAGCATGCCCCAAAGCCCTCCACGCTATGGGCAGCCTATCATTGAACGTTACTATAGAGATCATGCTAGAGAATAGATTTTCTTCTATAGTTTCCCTCAAGGATTCCCCTCCAAGCGAGGGCATGGGGCTTGAGCCGGTAGAGTTGTGTGAAAGTGAGAGTAGTCCACATAGCGATGCCCATTGCTGTCCAGGTGGAGAATATCGGCAAATCGGTGGTTCCAGAGAATCTCATCGGCCAAGTAGGAGTGGCGAGCATGGATGGTTTGGGAAAAGGTGTCGTCGATGCCGGTCAGGGTAATGATCAGCTCCGCTTGGCCCACCTGTAAATCTCGATCCATGAGGCTGTAGAGAGGGCCGCCGATGAACCACCGAGCCTCTCCTACTGGAAGTCAGCCAGCCTTCACAAAGGGCGAATGGTAGACTGGGAATACAAAAGCTTTCTGCTCAATTCAATCACCTTCAGTCTGCCACGGCCAAGGTTGGCTTCTCGATAAACTTCCATGAACCCACTGCGCCAAGGCCGACTGGGATCCCTCAACGATAACCCAACCCCATGAGCGACAACGAATCGACGGCGCGCATCATCTCCACCGACCTGCAGCGGGAGATGTCGCAGTCCTACCTGGAATACGCCATGAGCGTGATCGTCGGGAGGGCTTTGCCAGATGCGCGGGATGGCCTGAAGCCGGTGCACCGCCGCATTCTCTACGCTATGCACGAGTTGGGCCTGACGGCGGATCGCCCCTTCCGCAAGTGTGCCCGCGTGGTGGGGGATGTAATTGGGAAATACCATCCCCACGGGGATCAGGCGGTTTACGATGCGCTGGTGCGCATGGCCCAGGATTTCTCCATGCGGGAGCGGCTGGTGGATGGGCACGGCAACTTCGGCTCTGTAGACAACGACCCGCCGGCGGCCATGCGCTACACCGAGTGTCGGCTGACCGCCTTTGCCCAAGAAGCCCTGCTGCAGGATATCGACGCCAACACCGTCGATTTTGTGGGCAACTACGACGGATCCCAGCAAGAGCCGCTGGTGCTGCCGGCGCGGATCCCGCAATTGCTCTTAAACGGCTCTTCCGGCATTGCCGTGGGCATGGCCACCAACATCCCGCCCCACAACTTGGGCGAATTGGTGGACGGCCTGATCGCCCTCATCCACAACCCCAACCTGACCAGCCTGGAGTTGATGCAGTGGATCCCCGCCCCTGACTTCCCCACCGGGGCGCTGATCATGGGCCAAGAGGGCATCCGCGAAGCCTACACCACCGGGCGCGGCTCCATCACCCTGAGGGGGGTGGCCACCGTCGAAACCATAGAGCAGCGGGGCCGACCGGTTCGGGATGCCATCATCATCACCGAGCTGCCCTACCAAACCAACAAGGCAGCCATGATTGAGAAGATCGCCGAGCTGGTCAACGAGAAAAAACTGGAAGGCATTGCCGACATCCGTGACGAGAGCGACCGCAGCGGCATGCGGGTGGTGATCGAGCTAAAGCGGGATGCCCAAGCCCAGGTGGTGCTCAACAACCTCTACAAGCAAACCCCCCTGCAGGCCAACTTTGGGGTTAACATGCTGGCCATCCTCAACGGCGAGCCGCGCACCCTGACCCTGCGGGATGCTCTACAGGCTTTTCTGGACTTCCGAGAGGGGGTCATTGAGCGGCGCACCCGCTACGAGCTGCAAAAAGCCGAGGAGCGGGATCACCTACTGCAGGGCTATCTCTTGGCTTTGGGGCAGTTGGATCGGGTGATTGCCCTCATCCGGGGAGCCGCCGATACCACCACAGCCCGAGAGGAATTGCAGGCTGTGTTGGGCCTGAGCGAAGCCCAAGCCGACGGGATCCTGCAAATGCAACTGCGCCGCCTGACTGCTCTGGAAGCGGAAAAAATTCAGGCCGAGCACGAAGACTTGGTGAGGCAAATTGCCGACCTGCGGGATATTCTGGCCCGCCGAGAACGGGTGATGCAGATCATCAGCGAAGAGCTGCAGCAGCTCAAAGCCCGCTTTGCCAGCCCGCGCCGTTCCCGCCTCTGTTTGGAGGATGGGGAGCTGGGAACGGATGATCTGATCGAAAATCGGGAGACGGTTATCTTTCTAACCGAGCAGGGCTATATCAAGCGCATGGGCCTTGAGGAGTTCCAGGTGCAGGGGCGAGCCACCCGCGGCAAAGCCGGCGCCCGCATCAAAGAAGACGATGCCATCGAACAGTTTTTTGCCTGCCGCAGCCACGACACCATCCTCTTTTTCACCAATCGGGGCGTAGTCTATACCCTGCCCGCCCACCAGATCCCCCAGGGGAGCCGCGCCGCCCGCGGCAGCGCCATCGTTCAGTTGCTGCCGATCACCCGGGAAGAGCGGGTTACGTCCATGGTGCCGGTGAGCCAGTTCAGCGACGACGAATATCTGGTGATGCTCACCCGCGGCGGCTACATCAAAAAAACGGCCCTCAGCGCCTTTGCCAATGTACGCTCCAACGGCCTGATTGCCATCTCTCTGGAAGAAAACGACGAACTGCGCTGGGTGCGCCGCGCCCGCTCCAGCGATGATGTGGTCATGGCGACCCGCCAAGGCATGTCCATTCGCTTCCCGGCGGATGACGAGCAACTGCGCCCTCTGGGACGGGCCACCCGGGGCGTGCGGGCCATTACCCTCAACGCCGGCGATGACATCGTCAGCATGGATATTATCTCTGCCGAATCGGTGATGGCTGCCGAGCGAGAGGGGGAGAAGCTGGCTAACCCTTGGGTGCTGGTGATCACCAAAGAAGGGCGGGGCAAGCGCTCGGCCATCGACAATTTCCGCCAGCAAAACCGCGGCGGCAAGGGGGTGATCGCCACCAAGTTCCGCCAGGCGTCGGACGAGCTGGCGGCCCTGCGCATCGTCAATGCCGAAGACGAGATCCTGTTGGTAACCGCCAGGGGCATTGTCATGCGCCAGTTGGCCAAGGCCATTCCCACCCAGTCCCGCGAGGCGACCGGGGTGCTGGTGCAGCGCCTGGATCCGGAAGACAGCATTGTGGGAGTTACAGTGGTACCCGCTGCCTTGGTTGCCGAGGAGGAAACCTCAGAAGCCAGCGCTTGATCCCCGGCCGTTACTTAGGTACGGCATTTGCCGCCGCAGAAGGGTGGGATCCCGTACCGGAGAGGGTGAGGATGGGGTGTTACCTTTGGGATAGCCCAAATTCCGGGAACGGCAAAGGCCTGTGGGATCAGGCCGAGCGGCCCGGTTGGGATGGCATCTGCTGTGTTTGTGGAGCTTGGTTACTCCATGGCGAGCCCGTTGAACTTCATCCCTGGTTTTGAGGCAGTGCAAACTCCGAGCCCCGACAACCGGCTCTGGCAATACCTGCAATCTCAGGATCCCAGTGTCTTTCAGGATATTGCCCGCAATTCTTCCCCAGAAGTGCTGGAGATCTTGGGCCACAACATCCGCAGCTTGGTGGGGAGCTTGCCCTCCGATCAATTCGGGGTTCAGATCATCACCAACCGCGAGAGCTTGGCCAAAATGCTCTCCGGCGCGATGATGGGCGGCTATTTCCTGCGGGTCATGGAGCAGCGCCTAGCCCTGGAGCAATCTTTGGGCAGTGCCTCCCAGCCTGCCAGCGCGGATCAGCCTTCGCCAGCAGAGGAGGAGGGCTAGGCTTGCAATCCACCTTTTAGCGCCGCCGAGGAGGTTCCATGCTGGATGCGGGTTTCCAGGCAAAGGGATCCCAGTTCAGCAGCCCACCGCGGCGGATTTTGGTTTGCCCGGATAGTTTTAAGGGATCCCTAACAGCCACGGCGGCGGCAGAGAGCATGGCCCGCGGGATCCAACAGGTGCTGCCGGAGGCCGAGGTGGAGCGGCTCCCCTTGGCCGATGGGGGAGAGGGCACCCTAGAGGTATTGCTGCCGACGCTGGGGGGAGAGAAAAAGGGTCTGTGGGTCACCGGCCCCCTGGGGGATCCCGTCTGGGCGGAGTACGGGGTGGCAGGAGAGCTGGCCCTGTTGGAGCTGGCCCAGGTGGCCGGCCTGACCTTGGTGCCACTGGAGCGGCGGGATCCCACCCGCACCACCACTTATGGCCTGGGAGAGCTGTTGCGGGCCGTCTGCCGAGAGCCTATTGCCGAGATCTGGATAGGTCTGGGGGGATCCGCCACCGTGGATGGAGGGGCGGGCATGGCGCAGGCCTTAGGCTATCGCCTGTTGGATGGAGCTGGGGATCCCATCGGCTGGGGTGGGGCGGAGCTGGCCCGTTTGCAGCGCATTGAGTCCCCTGAACAGCCTGTCTGGCAGGGGAAACGGGTCCGCGGCCTCTGCGATGTGCAAAACCCCCTCACTGGCCCGTTGGGAGCCGCCGCCGTCTTTGCCCCCCAGAAGGGCGCCACCCCTTCCCAGGTGCAGCAGTTGGAGCAGGCGCTGCAGCAGTGGGCTCAAGTGGTGGAGCGAGATTTGGGCCAGGCCGTGGCCGGGATCCCGGGGGCCGGAGCCGCAGGCGGCTTAGGAGCAGGTCTGGTGGCTTTTTTGGAGGCCACTCTGGAGTCCGGGATCCAGCTCTTGGCGCGGCAATTGGCCCTGCCGGAGCGCATCCGCCGCTGCCATCTGGTCGTCACCGGAGAGGGCTGCCTCGACGAACAAAGCACGATGGGAAAGGTGGTGGGGGCCGTGCTGGAGCAGGCTATCCAAGCCCAAAAACCCCTGCTCATCCTCTGTGGCCAGGTGACTCCGGCAGCGCGCGCTGGGTTGGCAGCCCAGCCTCTTCCCCTTCGGGTTGGCGCCCTGTGCGACCGGATCCCCGATGTGGCAGAAGCCCAACGGCAGGCCGGCCATCACCTGGAGCAGATGACGGCCCAGGAGCTGAGAGATTTTCTGGAGCAGGATGCGGGGATTGGCCGGTTATAATGGCTTAAATCATCGTGTTTCGTAGGACATCATGGCCAGTATCGAGTTCTCCCCCGGCATCCAAGAGGTGCCCACCCAGGTGCGAGTGCTGAAATCCAAGACCGGCAACCGGGGATCCGCGATTTTCCGCTTCGAGGATCTAAAATCCGATACGCAAAACATCCTCGGCATGCGGATGATCGATGAGGAAGGGGAGCTGACCACCCGCAACATCAGGGCCAAGTTCCTGAACGGGGAATTCAAAGCCCTGGAAGTGACCTACGACATGGAAACCGAGGCAGAGTGGGATCGCTTCCTGCGCTTTATGGAACGCTTTTCAGCGGCCAACCAGATGGGCATGGCCTAGTTGCCGCCCTTCCCGCCTTAGCTTTTGGATTTTTTGCTCCTTTTGCCGGATCTGCGCTTGGCTTGAGGTTGGCCGGGATCGGATTCCTGGCCCTCTTCAACTGAGGGCTGCCCTAGCGGGGGCCGTCGCTTGTGCCAGTCGGTGCTTTGCTCATAGGCATAGGCCACCCGCAGCACCTTGCTCTCCTGTAGGGCATTGCCCACAATTTGCAGGCCAATGGGCAGCCCATCGGCAAACCCGCAGGGCAGGCTCAGCCCCGGCAAACCCGCCAGGTTCACCGGGATCGTCATCAGGTCGCAGAGGTACATGCTGAGGGGATCCTCCCGCTCGCCGAGCTTGAAGGCTGGGGTGGGGGTGGTGGGGCTGACCAGCACATCCACCTTCTCGAAAGCCCTGAGGAAGTCTTGCTTGATGAGGGTGCGCACCTTCTGGGCCTTGAGGTAGTAGGCGTCGTAATACCCCGAAGAGAGGGCATAGGTGCCGATCATAATGCGCCGCTTCACTTCCGGCCCAAAGCCGTGGGCGCGGGTCTTGCCATACATGGCCAGCAGCGAGTCGGCAGGTTCCCGCAGGCCGTATTTCACCCCGTCGTAGCGGGCCAAATTGGCAGAGGCTTCCGAAGGGGCAATGATGTAATAGGTGGCAAGGCCGTAGCGAAAACTGGGGCAGTCGATCTCCAGGATCTCGGCCCCCAGTTCCTGCAGATGTTGAATGGCTGCTTGGACGGCAGCGCGGGTCTCCTCGCCGCATCCTTCCCCCAGCAAGTCGCGGATCACCCCGATTTTGAACCCCTTGATGTCCGGGATCAGGGCTTGGCTGTAGTCCGGGATCCGCACCTTTAAGCTGGTGGAGTCCATTGGGTCATGGCCGGCGATCCCCTGCAGCAGCAGGGCCACATCCTCCACCGTGCGCCCAAACGGCCCCACCTGATCCAAAGACGAGGCAAAAGCCACCAGCCCGTAGCGGGACACCAGCCCATAGGTGGGTTTCAGGCCCACCACCCCGCAAAAAGCTGCAGGCTGACGGATGGATCCCCCCGTATCCGAGCCCAGAGCCACCACCGCCTGGTCGGCAGCCACCGCCGCCGCCGATCCCCCAGAGGATCCCCCTGGCACCCGCGTCAGATCCCAGGGATTGGCCGTGCGCTGAAAGGCCGAGTTTTCCGTGGAGCTGCCCATGGCAAACTCGTCCAGGTTGGTCTTGCCCACCGTCACCATGCCCGCAGCCGCCAGCCGCGCCGTCACCGTTGATTCATAGGGGGGAATGAACCCCTCCAGCATCCGGGAAGCGCAGGTGGTGCGGATCCCTTGGGTGCAGAGGTTGTCTTTCACGGCAAGCGGGATCCCGGCCAAAGGGCCGATCGCCTCCCCGGCCCGAATGCGGGCGTCCACCGCCCTGGCCTGTTGCAGAGCCAGTTCCTCGGTCACAGTAATAAAGCTTTTAAGCTGCGGCTCCAGTTGGGCCAGGCGCTCCAGGTACTCGCGGGCGATCTCCTCCGCCGAGCGCTCTTTGGCTACCAACTGGCTGTGTAGGGCACGGATGACAGACATAGGCAAACTCGTGGGGAAGGGCAAATGCCAGTGAGGCCAGACAAAGTTCCTCTAGATTAATCTAGGTGGGATCCCTTCCTACCCAAAATCCCGCCAATTTCCCCTCTCCCTGAGAGAGAGGGGCTGGGGGTGAGGGCGTCGGCAATGCAGAGCGCTTGGGCCCAAGTTACCGCCGTTCCAAAAAGTCGCGGCGCAGATCCCGAATCTCCTGCCGCATCTCCCGCATCTCTTGGGCCATCTCGTCAGTGCGCCGTTCCAAAGCTTCGGTGCGGCGCTCCACAGCTTCCGTGCGCCGTTCAATGGCTCGGGTGCGCTCGTCAAAGCGATCCAGCGCCTCCCGGAAAAACTGTGCCAGCATCGCCTGCCCTTCCCGCAGCTCTTGGATCAAAACCTGCTGGTTCTGCTGGGCAGCTTGCAACTCCTGGACGGCCCGAATCAGCCACTGCTCTTGCTCAGGTGTCATGCTTACTGAAGCACTACGGAATAAGGAAATCCTACCACCCTAGATCTCCCCCTGGGAGTAAGGATCCGGGGATGGTTACATTAGCAACGCAGAGCGCTTGAGCCCAAGTTACCGCCGTTCCAAAAAGTCGCGGCGCAGATCCCGAATCTCTTGCCGCATCTCCCGCATCTCTCGGGCCATCTCGTCAGTGCGCCGTTCCAGGGCTTCCGTGCGCCGTTCAATGGCTCGGGTGCGCTCGTCAAAGCGATCCAGTGCCTCGCGAAAGAACTGCGCCAGCATCGCCTGTCCCTCCCGCAGCTCTTGAATCAAAACCTGCTGGTTTTGCTGGACAAGACGCAGCTCCTGCTGGGCAGCTTGCAATTCTTTTTGGGAGGCTTGCAACTCTTGGATGGCTTGAATCAGCCACTGTTCTTGCTCGGGCGTCATGGTTACTGAAACACTACAGAATAAGGAAATCCTACCACCACTAACTCTTCTCTCCTCCTGGGAGAGGGATCGGGGGCAAGGGATCCAAATCCAAAACCTCAATGGAGAGTAGGGAACTCGAATCCCTGACCTCTGCGGTGCGATCGCAGCGCTCTACCAACTGAGCTAACTCCCCGCGGCTTTACCAGAATAACCCGAATCCGCAGCCAAGATCTCCCCCGCCTGTAACTCCAGCCCCACAAAAACCTTCGAGGGCAGCCGCTCGGATCCTTGCAGCTCCAGCACATCATACCAGCCTTCGTGGAGCAGCAGCAGGCTTACTTTTTCTTCCAGCGGATCGACAATCCAATACTCGCCAATTCCCAAAACGCAGTATTCCGCCCGCTTGGCCCGATAGTCTGCTGCCCGGCTGGACTCACTGACTACCTCCACCACCAGTAGCGGCGGCTCCTCCAGGCGAATCAACGCCTCTCTGGATCCCATCTCCTGCCACTGCTCCAGAGGCAGCACCACCACATCCGGGATCCGCACCGTATCCCACCGGTGGCTGCCCCGCGGCGACTGGATCCCTGGGCTCCCCTGTATCGCTGTCCAGGGCAACTGCTGCCGTGCAATCTCTGCCTCGAAAACTCGGCTGAGAAAGTTTTGAATCTGCACATGCCGTCCGGTTGGAAGAGCCATGGGCACCAACTCCCCTGCCACCAGCTCATAGCGGGTATCACTGCCATCCGAATAAGCAAGGTATTCCGCCAAACTCAGGCGAGCTCTTGATGGTGCAGAAACGGATCCCATTGCCAAAGCCATAAACCGTCTCGGCCAAAAGTCTCTTTGCTGCCATACTAGCCTTGTCATCTCGCACAACCCCTCTCTTCCTCTGGGAGCAGGGCTGTGAGCGCTCGGTCTGTTGGCAGTCAACGCCGTTCCAAAAAATCGCGGCGCAGATCCCGAATCTCCTGCCGGATCTCCCTCATCTCTTCCGCCATCTGGTCGGTGCGCCGTTCCAGTGCTTCTGTGCGCCGTTCCACAGCTTCCGTGCGCCGTTCAATAGCCCGGGTGCGCTCGTCAAAGCGATCCATTGACTCGCGAAAAAACTGGGCCAGCATCGCCTGCCCTTCCCGCAGCTCTTGAATCAAAACCTGCTGGTTTTGTTGGACAAGGCGCAGCTCCTGCTGAGCGGCCTGCAATTCTCTTTGGGAGGCTTGCAATTCTCTCTGGGAGGCTTGCAATTCTCTCTGGGAGGCTTGTAGCTCCTGGATGGCTTGAATCAGCCACTGCTCTTGCTCAGGGGTCATGGTTGCTGAAGCACTACAGAATAAGGAAATCCTACCACTGCCAATTCTCCTCTCCCTCTGGGTGAGGGCCTCAGCAGCGCGGAGCGCTCGAACACCCCCTTGGGCCACCCAAAACAAAAACCCCTCTCTCTTTGGAAGAGGGGCTGGGGTTGAGGACGGAAATTCAAGCTCGATCAGTAAAGGGCTTCTTCTTGGTGGGTGATGATGGTGCAGTCGGAAGTAGGGTAAGCCACACAGGTCAGCACATAGCCCTGCTCGATCTGATCATCATCCAGGAAGGACTGATCGCTTTGATCCACCGTGCCGCTCACCAGCTTGCCGGCACAGGTCGAACAGGCACCGGCGCGGCAGGAATAGGGCAGCTCGATCCCTTGCTCTTCCGCCACGTCCAAAATGTACTCATCGTCCGGCACATCGATGGTGACGTTCAAGCCTTGCTCCTCGTTGATCAGAGTGACCTTGTAGGTAGCCATCCTGGTTGGGTCTCCAGAAAAAACATCCACTCCTCATCCTGCCACCCTTCTGCCCCGGATCAAGCATCCTTTTGTGAGGAAATAGGCAAATCTTCCGGTTTTTTCCAGGTGGATCCGCAAAAGCCATGCCGGGCAAGGATTCTGACTGCTCTTCCGGTGGCTCCACCTGCTTTGCTCCCAGAAGCCGCCACCCGACTCCTTCCCGGGACCCTGCCCGGTGTCTGTGACCCACGTCACCTTTGATCTTGTCCAGAAAAAATCGGCAGTACTTGCCAAAGCGAGCTGATTGACTTGTATGATAAGCAGAGTAAACAGACGAGCCGCTTATCCAAGCGCGTGTGCGTCTTCCCTCGATTGGCTCTTTTCCACGGCTCGGCTTGCCCTGGGCGAGTTGATCGGGTAAGTTAAGGGAAGTGTTCAGCCGAACCCTACTTTTTTGGTTAAGAGGAGAACAATGAACGGAACAATGCACAAGTGGCTGCTGAAGTCACTCGGGTCTCTGTCTCTGGCTTCCACAGTGGTGCTGCTGCCCCTGCTGCTCACCGGTTGCGGCGAAAGCAGCACTGGCACTGTTACACCCGTACCGCCGCCGCCCCCACCACCCCCACCGGCTCCCCCGGCTCCCCCGGCTCCGCCGCCACCAACTCCAACCCCGGTGGGACGGGTTATCGCCATTACCCCGGCGGATGGCACCACCAACGTTCCTATCACCACCAGCATTGTTATTCGCTTCAGCGAGCCGGTGCGCGAGGCTCCCTTCACTCAGGCCTTGAGCATCACCTCGGTGGCGCCGCAAGCGGGAGTTGTGCCGGCTCGCGACTTGGCCTTCAATGCCGACCGCACTCAGGTCACCATCACCTTCCGCACGCCGCTCACCAACGATGCCGTGTACCGGGTTGTCATCTCGCGGGCGGTGCCAGATCTGTTTGCCTCAGGGCGCAGTTTGCCGGAAGATTTTGTAGCCACCTTCACCACTGGCAATGTGGCTGTTTCGGGCGACCCGATTAGCCTGCTGCCGACGCAACTGGCAGCAATTACGCCTGGCGGGCAGGTATTCTCCAACCCAGTTGTGGTGCCAGTGGGTTATGGCATTCGCCGCGCAGGTGTGGCTGAGAACCTGCCGGTGGGGGTTTACAGCGACTATCGGGCGGTGCTGTCCTTCCCGATTCCGGCCAGCATTCCGGGCAATGCGGTGGTGCAGGCAGCCCAGTTGACGCTGGTGCAGTTGCCCTCCAACGACTCGGCAGTGTTTGGTGATTTTGGCGACAGGGGACGGGGCTTCTTCTTCCTGGATCCGACACCGCACAACCTGCCGTCCAACAACGTGGTGTTCCAGGAAGTGACCTTGGGTGCGCCCAACAACGTGGTGTCCAGCGACTTCTTTGCGCCGGCTTCCACGCCCACCTTTGTTGCCCTGAGCATCAATGGCAACGTGTTGGGTGGGGATGTGTCGGCGGGGCCGCGCACGGCGGATGTGCGGCCTGGGGTGCAGCGGTCGGTGTCGGCGCCAGGCCCGCGCTTCTACCAGGTGCGGCTGCAGTGTGCGCGGGAAGTGTGGAACAACCAGGCGACCCCGGTATTTTTGGTTACCACGGGGACGACGTCGGTGACCACCACGGGCATTGTGACGGCGACGCAGCGCTTCAATGTGACGGCAACGCAGACCTTTGCCATCACGGGCGTGGCAAGCGCGACGGTTTCTCAGACCGTCACGGGCGCGGTAACACTACCGTTCACCCAGAGCTTCACAGCTTCCGGCACCATCTCGGGTACTGCTGTAGCTACACGTACCGAGTCTTTTGTAACTGATGGAGTAACCCGCAGTCGAGAGCTAACTTTCACCTTCAGTGTCAGTCAGACTGCCACGTTCTCCGCTAGCGCTTCCCTCACAGTGGGCTTTGGTGCGACCTCTGAAGTCTCGGCAACGGTGTCGGCTGCTTTCACCGGTACGGTTGTCGGCTCCGAAACCCGCTCCGAGACGGTCACGGTCACTGGCTCCGTCACGGCTTCTGCCACCACCACCGTCTCTCCCTTCACCCGTCTTTCTCCCCCCAATGCTGGCTTTGAAGTCAGCCAGGGGCCCAGCGGGGTCTGCCGCGCCGAGTTCGACCGGGAGCCGGCCACGGGTACGGGTGCTGGCCCTATCACCACCGCTCGCGGGCCGCGGCTGGACATCACCTTCACCATCCCGCGGTAGTCCATACACTCTATCTGGCTTTAGGGCTGGGTCTGTTGACTTTTAGGCGGCAGGCGTTCAGATGGAAAAGGTGGGTAGGTCTTAAGTGCCTACCCACTTTTCTAGGCTGTTAAGCCTACCAAAGGCAGGTGAAGCACTATTCGTTTGATAGAATTGTCTAAGTTAAGACTCAGGGATATGGGAACCGAAATTCAAAAGCTCCTTAAGCAAGCATTTGGCCATCATCAGTCGGGCGAGTGGGATCAGGCCGAGGAATGCTACCTAGAAATCTTAAAGCTAGAACCCAACCATCTTGATGCTACTCAGTATTTGGGTATACTGGCCTACCAACAACAACAGTATGTCAAATCTGTAGAATACTTAGAACGGTGTATAGGTCTTGGTCAAAGGTCGGCATCGCTGTATGTCAACTTAGGTGCAGTCTACGAGAAGCTAGATCAGCTAGAAAAGGCCCTAGAATGCTACCGACAAGCTACCCAAATAGATCCAGAAAGTCTCAACGCAAACTTTAACTTAGGTCTGGCTCTAATTCAACTCGAGCAGTGGGAAGAAGCCCAGAAAGCCTTTCTAAAAGTTTTAGAGTTGAACCCTCAAGAGTATGAGGCAGCTTATTTTCTTGGGCAAGTCTTGCTGAAGTTAGGTCAGGTCAATAGTGCCATCAGCATCCTAAAAAAAGCAGTAAAGGACAAGCCGGATTACGTTGAGGCTCATCTTCAGTTGATTGATGCCCTCTCTTTAGCTGGAAACAAAGAAGAGGCAATTCAACACGCGAGACAAGCAGAACCGCAATTTCCGGCTAGTGCTGATTTACAGCTTAAGCTAGGTTTATTGCTGGCAGAGTCGATGCAGTATGAAGATGCGATTGTTGCCCTAGAGAAAGCCTTGATGATCAAGTCTTCTGCTGTTATTCATCTAAATCTTGGGAAAATCTATGGCGAAATTGGTCAAGAAGATAAGGAAATAGCGCACTACAAAAAAGCTATAGCAATCAATCCAACCTATGCGAAAGCCTACAATAACTTGGGGGCGGCACTAAGCCGAAAGATACGACACCAAACTGCAACAGAGATAGCTGCACAGGAACTAAGCTTGGGAGGTAAAAAAGATCTTGAAAGTCAATGCCAAATTATTCAAGCTGCAAGAGACTGCTTTCAGATTGCTATTTCTCTAGATTCGGAATACGCTGAAGCTCATCACAACCTAGGTATTCTCTACAGGGCAGAAAAGCGGCTAGATCTAGCCAGATATCATATATGCCTTGCTATTGAGATCAACCCAGAAGAATCAGATTACTGGCACAGCTTAGGATGCTGCTACTTAGACTTTGCCATAGCCGACAAGGCAGTTAGATGTTTTGAGCGAGCGATCGGCTTAGATCCAACATCTGCTCGAGCATATAACAACTTGGGTCTTGCTCATCGACTACTGCAAAATAGAGAGGAAGCAGAGTTCGCTTTTCACAGAGCTGCAGAGCTTTCGCCGGACTTTGCAGAAGTCTATTGCAATATCGGAGTCAGACTCTTCGAGCAGAAAAAGTACGATGATGCTCTGGAGCACTTCCAGGAAGCGATAAGACTTAAGCCTGAGCTAGCCGATGCCTATTTTTACAAGGGCTTAACCCTTAGCAAGCAATCCCGGACTCAAGACGCGATAGATAGTTATTTGCTAGCTATCGAGAGGAAGCCAAACTTTGCTGCTGCATATCAGAGTTTGGGTGGTGCTTATCTAGAGCAATGCAGACTGGACGAAGCTCTAGAGAACTACAGGAAGGCCCTGGAAGTTGCTCCTGGCTTCGCAGGTGCAATGTCGAATATCCTAATGGTTTCACATTATTCTGAGAAGTTTGACCCTGTGGAAACATTTATAGAGCATCAAAAGTGGGGTATTTCCTACCAAAGCCAGTATCAAAGCCACTGGAGACCTTATGCAAACTCGCGAACTACCCAGCGTCCCCTCAAGATTGGCTATCTATCGGGTGATTTTCGATTGCACTCGGTACATTTTTTCATGAGCTCAATCTACGATTGCCACAACCAGGAAAAATTCCAAATCTACTGCTACTCAAATGTTGATCAACCTGACACAGTAACTGAGCAGCTCTCCAAATGGTCAACGGGATGGCGAGATATTCACAAGCTAAGTGACGAGAAAGCTGCAAAGTTAATCAGAGAAGATCAGATTGATATTCTAGTGGATCTAAGTGGCCATACCGGCGGCACAAGAGTACACTTAATGGCTTTGCGTCCGGCCCCTGTACAAGTTACGTACCTTGGCTACCCCGACACCACAGGTATGACCGTCGTGGACTACAGGATAACAGATAGTTTTGCCGATCCTTATGATGTAACCGATAGTCTGCACACAGAGAAATTGATAAGGATGCCTCATAGCTTTCTTTGTTACAAGCCCTCTCGTGAGGCACCGGAGATTGTGGATCCTCCTGTGGTTAGAAACGGCTTTATCACGTTTGGATGCTGCAACAACCCTTCCAAGATCACTCCCAGAGTCATTAAGTTATGGGCAGATGTATTGAAGGCAGTGCCCCATTCAGTTCTGCGCCTGAAAAATCAGCGATATAGAGATGAAAGCACCTGTAAACTCTTTTTGGAAAGAATTGGAAGACACGGCATTCCAGACGAGAGAGTCAAGCTAGAATATGATAGACAGGGCTTTGCCGAGCATTACGCAGCCTATGGAGAAGTGGATATTGCTCTGGATCCCTTCCCTTACAACGGAACAACGACAACCTGCGAAACATTATGGATGGGAGTTCCGGTAATCACTCTGGAAGGTCTAGCACATGTTTCCAGAGTTGGAGTATCTATCTTGAGAACAGTGGACTTGCCGGAATTAATCGCACAGACGGAGCAAGACTACATTCGCATTGCCTCAAGGCTGTCTGAAGACATAGATCTTTTGGTCTGGATAAGGAGAACCATGCGGGAGCGACTCTCGCAATCACCACTTCTTAACGGCAAAACTTTTACAGCTTTCTTAGAGAAGGCTTACATCCTAATGTGGGAACAGTATTGCCAAGATAGAAAAGCTAGAATTAGGTTTACAGACTTGCCGTTCAAGTTTCGCAAGCACCCAAACTTAGCTCAACTCAGAAAGTAAGTTAGCTAGTAGGAGCAGACGACGAGAATGCTTAATCTACACATCGGTGGTAAAGAACCACATCCTGACTGGAAAATACTTAATATTTCGCCCTCTCCTGAGGTTGACTATGTTGCAAACGCAATAGATCTCAGCATGTTTGAGAACGAGAGCGTAGATCAAATATATGCCTCTCATGTTCTTGAGCATCTTAGTTGTCAAGAAGCAGGTGTGGCCTTAACAGAGTGGTATCGAGTCCTCAAGAAAGGAGGAAAGTTATTTGTTTCTGTACCTAATCTAAAGACGCTGTCCAAGCTTATACTAAGAGATGATCTCTTGTACGATGAATTGATACATGTTATTAGCATGATTTACGGCGGTCAAATTGACCAGTATGACTTCCATAAATACGGCTATACCATTGAAAACCTGACTCACCTGCTTAAGACCGTTGGTTTTGGCTTTATCATTCAAGTAGACCAATTTGGCATGTTTAGAGATGCAAGCACAATTGTCTACTGCAACGAACTTATCAGCCTAAATGTAATTGCCCACAAAGAGTGAGGGGAACCATGTCTGAGCTGTCCATAGCCTCTGTTTTGGGAACCTCAATGCCTCGGATTAAAGTAATTGCCGTAGGGGCATCTGATGTTGGAGCTCCTGAGATATATGCCGAAATCATTCGGAAGGACTATGGAGAGTTAATTGGATTCGAGCCTGATCCTGAGGCTTACAACCGCTTAATTGAGAGAATTCGACAAGGTGATGGCAGTTCTAACGTCTTATACCTTCCTATGGCGGTTGGCGATGGTTCTGAATCTAACCTTTACCTGACCAACAGCGGAATGACATCCTCTCTGTTTAGACCCAATTATCATCTGTTGGAAAAGTTTCACGATCTGGCTGAGCTTTACCAAGTTGTCTCAGAGAAGAAAGTAAAGACTGTTCGATTGGATGATTTGGAAGAAGTCTCAGACGCTGACTGGCTTGTTATGGATACTCAAGGCAGTGAGCTAAATATTATTCGCGGAGCTAGCCGTCTCCTAGAGGAGAGCATTGTAGTAGTTCAAACTGAGGTTCTATTTATCCCTCACTACATCGGCCAGCCGTTGTTCTCTGATATAGATATCGCTCTGAGAGAATGCGGCTTTCTAATTCATAGCTTAACCGGGATTTCCTGTCCACTTATGAAGTCATTTCCGAAGAGCCTTACGTCTTTGCGCACTCAGGCATCTTGGACAGACTTTATTTATGCAAAAGACTTTATGCGATTGGGAGAGCTGACATCAAGAAAGCGGCTAGCGCTTGCCACGATCCTCCATGAGGTCTATCGTTCTTATGACTTATGCTCTCACGTTCTCAGAACTCATGATGAGATAGAAGGTACTTCATTTTACGACATCTACATTTCAAAGCTCTAGGATCTTAGACTTTTTGCCTTTGATTTGAGGAAAGACCACATTCGCTTAGCGGCCTGTTCCCAGGTCATGCTTTTCGTATAATCTAATCCTCGTGAGAGTATGGTATTTCTATACCTTGTATCTCTTAGCTGATCAATAGTCTGCGATATGACATGCGGCTGCATGGATATCTCAATCCAAGGGTCAGTTTCTGTAGGCTGCCTTAATTGATGATCTTCAGATTCTCTCAAGATAATGACCGGGCAACCGCATCTCATTGCCTCGAAAGCGTAATTGCCCATTCCAAGTTCAGGTTCAATCTCAAACAATCCAACAGCTCCTGTGTAAAGCAGTGGTAAATCATCAGAACAAAGCCTAAGGTTATGGATTCGAGATCGAATTGGCTTGGATAAATCCATAACAGATTCTAGTGGCACATCAACTTTACTTCCATCAACTGATAGGTAAACAAGCTCAGGGACTTGTCCAGATACTAATTCGCTTACACTATCCAAGAGAGCAAATAGAGCTATCTTTCTTCGTTCCCCCGTTCCCGCTCTAAAAATGATATAGGGACGAGTTAGGTCTTTTTCTTCCCGAAACTTTCTTACCTTTAGAGGGGGCGATGGCATCAAGTCACTGTGCAGACCTGGGTAGATAACCTCAATATCTTCACTAGAAATACCTGGATATTTCCTCATTAAATCTGATGACACCCACTTGGAAGGACATATAAATGCCGATGCAGCCAAAATGGTATTATGTTTCTCCTGTGCTGCTAAGCTTGGTAAGAACTCTTGGACTTCGTCCATACTATAAACCATAGCTACGCTTGAGGTTTTGAGGGGATACGTATACAAAGTTGAGATAAAAATGGATGCATTGACTTGATCACAGGCACTTTGCAGACCTATATGATCAGACTCAGCATTCTCATAGCTGTAATCAGGGATTAGGGCTACAACAGTGTCGCCTGGAAAACCTATACGTTGGCTTTCTCTCACTAAGACTATAAAGTCTCGAGTATATCCAAGCCTTACCCACTCACCTATGACGTTGCACCAGAAACTTGTAATAGAGGGTGGAGTCTCTAAATTAGGCTGTAGGGCAACACCATCAACAACGATCATTGCTTTTCCTCAACCAGATCCCAAAGTAAAGAAGACAGGCTTGGATCAAGCTCTTTGGAGGGGAATGAGCCTTCTTCTAAGATACCCTCTCTCTTAAGGTTCACGTAGCGAGCTTCCGGCACCGCCACTAAGTTTACAGTCGAGAGGTTGCGAGCTTGTTTGCGAGCCATTGATAACTCATTCAAAGCGGGGTTATATGCAAAGAAAGTATATCCTAGCTCTGATAAGTAAGAAGAAACTTCTCGTGATGCAGATCCTAAATCACCTTTTGCCTCTACTTGAATGATGGGGCTACAACTCTTTATGAGTTCTCGTCCACCTCGTATAACGTCAAAGGAGTCGGTAAAAACATCCACCTTGATCATATCAACTGAGGGGCATTCCAGAGAGCGCCACCATTCGTCTAGTGTAACTTTTTGAACGGTTTTTACAGGATGAGTTATTCCAACTAGACTTTTTACTACTCGATTATACGCGCTATCATCACTTTCTAGGAAGTATGCCTTTCCTGACTCACTATCCAGCGCACAAGGGATTACTGTAACTTGTGGTAGCTGATTCATGTTTGCATTGTGTTTCAGTATTTCCACACAAGCCTGAGTCGGCTCAAATGCAACTACCTTTCCTTCAGAACCTACTGCCTGAGCCGCAACAAGAGTGTATGAACCTACGTTTGCCCCCACATCTATAAATGTCATTCCCGGTTTTAGGTAAGACTTGACAAAGTCAATCTCCGCCTCAAACCATCTTCCTTGGGCCAAATGACAATGGGTAACGACCGAATCCAGACTGCCTTCCAGACTCATGATGTGGTTTTCATATGGCACATCAATAACTTCTATTGAGTTCTTTTGACTTGATAGCTTTGGATTATCCGTTTTTCCTCGAAAGAAACTCACAGATACTTGAAAGCAAGCCTCAGTCCACTTTCTAATGGCTTTTGTGGTTGCTTGGGCTTGATTTTGCCTCAGGTAATGTATACCTTCGACCTGCAAACTTCTGGATAATCCAAGACCTACGACTGCTTGGGCTTGTAAATCCTTTGGGTAAATGGCTGCGGCAATGCGCCAGAAGGGCATCGCCTGAGGTTGGTAGTATAATGCTATCCTTTCAGCTATCCAACGAGCTAGGTAGTACAGGTACTGATCTACAGACGGAAGAGCCAGACCAAAATCGTCTTCTAGCTGAAAGTAGGGAGAATCAATCCGCCATGCTAGTTCGTAACCTTCTGTGTTGGGAGGGGGAATATCTCTCCACTTCTCTGGGTCTAGCTCTAGCTGGTTCAGAAGCTTTACTGCTTCTTCCATAACAGTGAAAGAGACCCCTAGAACCCAAAGCGAATGGAGTCTATTTAATAAGCAAGGCAGATGATTTGGTTCAACGTCAGCGCCTTGGTTCCAGTAGTAAAGCGCTACTGACCAAGCATTTCTTCTTTCCTTGGACGTGGGAGCTGTCGCCGCTATGCGAATTTGATTAATCCCAAGGGTGTTCCAGGTTGAGCCTGTTTCGAAAGATGTAGCTACCATTCTCTATACCTAGATTTAACTCAGAGTCTGGACAGGATTAGACCACCTAAAATAGGTACCGGTAAGAGCTCTTGACTTCGCCATCTAATCACCTTAATCATTGCTGAGCAGGCTCAAATTTTTCTTGATCCAAAACCTATGTCTGGATCCAAAACCTATGTCTGGGGAAATCTTCATTACATAAGAACTGTGCTGGAACTATTCCGAATGAGTATCATCTTTGAACATATAAACTCACCACTCTCACCAACATGAGGGAACCGCAGCCACAGTCTTTCCGAGGACCACTAAATGCTATCATAGTTTTCATCCTGTAGGATCCCGTTAGAGAGTCAGCTTGGGTAAGTCTAGGTTAAGTATTGTGTAGGAAGCACTGCGCAAAGTTGGAGGCTCCCTTGTCTGCCCGTTGTCTGTGGAGTTGTCTGGCCAGGTTTTGGCAGGTTGGGTATCTCTTCAGCCGCATCTCAGAGCTCAAGCTGTATAATTCGCCTTTGCCTTCTCAGCTAACATCTGTCGAACTTGCCCTGAGGCAGTGCATTTTGCGAGGTTACACTCATGTCGCGATACATCAGTACCTATGCTCTCATCTTTACCTTGGGCAGTGTAATCGCCTGTACGCAGGCAGCTCCTGTGCAAACTCCTGACCAGGTGGTGAGCACTTTCATCGCTGCTGCCGAGAAGGGGGACTGGGGCACGGCAGACAGCTACCTGACGGAGCGCTTCAGCAATGCCCTCCGGCCGGGATCCCTGCCTTCGATTTGGGGCACGGTGGGGGAGAACGTGCAGGTGCGCAACCAAGAGGTGACCGGGAAGACGGCCTATGTCTGGGTGGAGGGCACCGACTCGCTGGAGGATGCGGCCCAGCGCCTGGGGCTGGATCCCTTGACGTTGCGCAAGTATTTGACCCAGCCGGATCTGGCGGATCCGACCTATCAGCAGTTGGCCCCGCAGTTGGTGGGTCTGCGCCTGGAGGGAGACACGGTGACCTCCCGCGTCAAGATCACCCTCTACCAGCAAGATCGCGGCTGGCGGATTGAGGTGTGGCAGCCGGATAAGCCACCTGCTGCTTCGGGATCCCAGTCGGAAAACCCAGAAGAGACAGAAGCAGCGGATCCCGGTGAAAATTCTGCATCTCCAACCGAGAACCCCTAGGACTGTTACCTGCAGGGAGATTGGGGAGGGTGTGGATGTGAGAGCGTGGTTTTTCCTGGTGCTGGCTTTGCTGCCTCTGGGGGGCTGTTGGCAGGCCAAAACGGCTGAAGAAACGCTGCAGGCGTTCGTCCAGGCGGCCAATGCCCGCGATTTTGCCACCGCAGAAGCCCTGCTCACTCCGCGGCTGCTAAAAGGGATCCCTCCTGGAGCCTTGGATCAATCGTGGCCCTCGGCGGAGGAGTTTACCCTCACCCCCATTCAAGCGGTGGGCAATACGGCCATTTTCCGGGTGGAGGCAATCCTGAAGCCAGAAGCGGTGGTGCCGACTTTGCGTTTCCAGTTCACTGCCGAGGAGCTGCAACGATTTTTAACAGAGCCGGATCGGGAGGATCCCCGGTTTCGCCCTTTTCGCTCTCAGTTGGGCTTCTACGAGCCTTTGCCGGAGGGTCGGCTGCGCGCAGTTATGGAGGTTACCCTCTATCGCCAGGCTCAAGGGTGGCGGGTGGAGTTGGCCCGTCTGCAGCCTTTGAATACGGTGGTTCTCCATGAGCCGATCCAGTTATCAGAAGAGGCTCAACCTTTTCAGCTGATGGGAACGGTGCGGCTGCTCAACCGCAAGGAGGGCTGGATTGGGGTCAACTTGGAAAAAGTCAGCCCCAGCTTGGATCGCTACGCGGGCACGTGGGTCTCGGTGGTTCCCGCTGAGGAGGTGCAAGTGACTCACCTTGGCCGCTCTGCCAGCTGGCTGGATCTGCTCCCGGGAGATGTGGTGGAAATGGAAGGCACCGTTCGGTTTGCCGTCAATGTCGATGCGGAAGGGCGGATCCCGGCAGCCATTCGGGCCGAGCAAATCAGGGTACTCAAAGCAGACTCAAAAGCAGACTCAGAGGGATCCGGATCCCAGCCTTAGGTGGGACAGCTCCTGAGGGAGCAAGTCCTGTTAACGCAGGGGAGAGTCCAACAGCACCACCAGCCGCTCTTCCAGAAACTTCAGGTTGGCCACCACTTGGTTAAAGGCCTCTTCGGGGGTCCAATCCATGAAATCCAGGGCCTTGGCCACCAGAGCCTGCACAGGCACAGGTTTCTCCCCAAACACATCAACCAGCCAGCGCACCGAGAAGGGATCGATGGCAATGTTGCCCTCGGATCCGGGCCAACCGTTGATATTGACCGGGCCATTGTCGCGGATGGCATTCTCAAAGGCAGCCTTGGCGTTGAGCCTCAGCAGCAGAGGATGCGCCTGTACCAAGCCATTTCTCCATTCCTCGCTGCTGAAGGGTTGAGGAGAAGTCGCTCCGGTGGGGTGGCCACACCAGAAGTCGATCAGGCGGGTCAGGTTAGGAAAGATTAACTCGATAAAGTGCAGCAGCTCCTCTTGGTTGAGCTTTTTGATTTGGCGCAGAGCGTAGGGAACGGGCTTGGTGAGGACCCGCTCCAGCTTCCACTGCTGCCAATTGACCATGCTGATGAACTCCAGCCCGGCTTGGCGGAGCATCTCAAAGACCTGAGGTACGGTAAAGCCTTTGTCGCTGCGCAGCAGGAAGTTGGCCAGGATCCCATTGGTGGTTTTGATGGCATCCCCCTGCCAGTGGCTTTTGACGAAGCTGCCCTCGTGGAGGGCATCCATCACTTCCCTCAAGATGGGAACGGCTTTGGCAGCCGGCTCATCCATCACCCCCAGCAGCTCCATGGCATCCTGCATGTTGAAGATAAACTGGCGCTGGTAAAGGCTGTGGACATTGGTGCGGATGATGCCGTCCGGTTTGAGGACTTGGCGCATGCCTTTCAGCCCCGCCACCGGATCGTCCAGCAGGTAGAGCACGTCATTGCAGGCGATGAAATCGAATTGCTCCCCCAAGGCCCTCAGGTCGGTGATGTCCATCACCTCGAAACGCGCCTCTTTGATCTGGTGGAACTCGAAGCGCTGCCGGGCCATTTTCAGGGATTCTGCCGAGATATCCACCCCGACAAAAGAAGCTCCTGGATTGGCCGTGGCCAGCACGAGGGTCTCCCAGCCGGAGCCACAGCCGGCGTTGAGCATCACTTTGCCCTCGGGTTTGACCACCTTGCGGTTGCGGCGATAGTAAGCGGTGGTGAGGCTGTTGGCAAACAGCGCGAAGTTATCCGTAACCGTCTGCTCAATCGGGACATTCGGGTAGGGAAATTCGTCAAACTGCGCCTGAACCAAGCGGGACGTCGATTGCTCCGGCATAGGGATCCCTGCCTCTGTAGGACTGATTAGGATTCTAAAGCGATTCCAGGGTTTAACCTAGGCGCTGCTCGGTTTCGGGATCGAACAGGTGGAAGCGATCCATGTCGAAGATCACTTCCGCCCACTGGTTGACGCGCAGCTGGGTACGGGGATCCACGCGGGCCACAAACTCCTGCTCGGCCAGGATCCCTTCTCGGTCGGCGGTGCTGAGATGGAGGATCACTTCATGGCCCACCAGCTCCGTTACCGAGACCTTAGCCCGCACCGGGGCAGGTTGGATCCCTGGGGGTTGGTAGTG
>NZ_JANSIG010000043.1:0-25038 GCF_047461975.1 Synechococcus sp. R55.3
TATGGGGATCCTCCTGACCCTTGCCAGCCTTTGGTACGGGCAAAACCACCATCTGCTTCCCGAATCTGCTGCCGAATCAGCCCCCTTGTTCGACAGCCTCTTTAACAGCACCATAACCATTGCCACAGGGATCTTTTTGGTGGTACAGGGAGTGCTTCTCTACTGTATTGTCCGCTACCGCAAGCGACGGAGTGACCAAGGCGACGGGGATCCCAGTCACGGCAACGTGCTGTTGGAGATCGTGTGGACGGCGGTGCCGGCGGTGATCATTCTTTGGTTAGGCTTGGCCAGCTTGGATGTTTACCAGGCCATCTACGGGGGTGCTGATGTCGGCGGGCACATCCACGCAGCCATGGCGATGGAGTCTTCCCACGAAGCTGAGGCGGGGGATCCCGGCTACGCTTATACCCCTGTAGTGCTACCCGGGAAGGAAATGGGCCAGCCGGATCTGGTCGTCCAAGTGCAGGGCATGCAATATGCTTGGATGTTCACCTACCCGGATTCCGGCCTGGTGGCCAGCGAGCTGCACCTTCCTCTGAACAAGCGGGTGCGCTTGGATATGACGGCTCTGGATGTGAACCATGCCTTCTGGGTGCCGCAGTTTCGCCTCAAGCAGGATGTGATCCCGGGCCGAGAGACCCACCTGGAGTTTGTGCCCACTCAACTGGGGCAGTACCCCATCATCTGCGCAGAGCTGTGCGGCCCCTATCATGGGGTGATGGCAGGGCAATTGTTTGTGGATACGCCGGAAGACTTCGAGCGCTGGCAGCAGGAGCAAGTTTTGGCCGCCCGTGGCGAGGGCAGCACCTTGGCCCTCGTTTCAGATTTCTCGCCAGTCCATCCCTCTCCTCGGCCAGGCTCCCCTGAGGCCGAGTCTGCCTTTGCCCATGTCCACCACCAGCGTTTGGGCGTCTCCCCCTCAGATTTGAAGTCTCTCCAGTCCCATTCTGGATCCCTTCCTTCCGCAGGCTAGCTGGGATCCCCAACATCCCTTTGGCCTGCGCTTTTGAGAACACCATTCCGCCGACGCGACACGGGAGCTTTTTGGCAATGACCCAGCTACAAGACAATCCGAGACTTGTTACTGCACCGAAGGTTGAACTTGAACTTCCTGCTGAGCCTTGGTGGCGCTTCTTTACCTTCTCCACCGATCACAAGGTCATCGGGATCCAGTACTTGGTGACCACCTTTTTCTTCTACTTAGTGGGAGGGGCGCTGGCGACGGCAGTACGGGCAGAGCTGGCTACTCCAGAGGCCGATTTTCTCGGCTTTGAGCGGTACAACGGTGCCTTTACCCTGCACGCCACGATCATGATCTTTTTGTGGATCGTGCCTGCTTTGGTGGGGGGCTTTGGCAACTACCTGGTACCGCTGATGATCGGGGCGCGGGATATGGCCTTTCCCAAGCTGAATGCAGTGGCCTTTTGGCTGGTTCCGCCCACAGGGATCCTGCTTTTGGCCAGCCTGTTCATAGAGGCTCCGGCTGCCGGCTGGACTTCCTACCCCCCCCTCAGCTTGCTCAGCGGCAAGGTGGGGGAAGAACTCTGGATCCTGAGCATTTTGTTGGCAGGAACCTCTTCCATCCTGGCGGCGGTTAACTTCATCACCACCATTCTGAAGATGCGCATGCCCGGCATGAAGATGGAAGACATGCCCCTGTTTTGTTGGGCCATGCTGGCAGCCTCTGTTCTCACCCTCATTGCAACACCGGTTTTGGCCGGTGCATTGATTTTGCTTAGCTTTGACCTCTTGGCAGGCACGGCCTTTTTTAACCCCAGCGGCGGCGGGGATCCGGTGGTGTACCAGCACATGTTCTGGTTCTACTCCCACCCGGCGGTGTACATCATGATCTTGCCGGTCTTTGGCATGATCTCGGAGATTTTGCCGGTGCATGCCCGCAAGCCCATCTTTGCCTACAAGGCCATCGCCTACTCCAGCTTGGCCATCTGCTTTTTGGGGTTGATCGTCTGGGCTCACCACATGTTCACTAGTGGCACCCCTGACTGGATGCGGGTGTTCTTCATGATCGCCACCATGGCCATTGCCGTTCCCACTGGGATCAAGGTGTTTAGCTGGCTGGCCACTTTGTGGGGCGGCAAAATCCACTTCCGCTCGGCCATGCTGTTTGGCATGGGTTTTGTCTCGATGTTTGTGATCGGCGGCTTGAGCGGGATTATCCTCGCCTCGGTGCCTCTGGATATCCACGTTCACGACACCTACTTTGTGGTGGCCCACCTACACTACGTGTTGTTTGGCGGCAGCGTCTTTGGGATCTATGCCGGCATCTACCACTGGTTCCCCAAGATGACGGGGCGGCTGCTGAACGAGTTTTGGGGACGGGTGCACTTTGTGTTGACCTTTGTCGGCTTTAACATGTGCTTCTTGCCGATGCACAAGCTGGGCCTGATGGGGATGCCCCGCCGGGTGGCCCAGTACGATCCCCAATTTGCCGACCTCAACTGGATCAGCTCGGTGGGGGCCTTTGTTCTGGCCATTTCCACCCTGCCCTTTTTGGTTAACGCCATCTACTCCTGGGTGGCCGGGCCAAAAGCTGGGGATAATCCTTGGCAGGCCCTGACACTGGAGTGGACAACTTCTTCTCCCCCGCCCCATCACAACTTCTATGGGGATCCCATTCTGCTAACTGGCCCCTACGACTACGGCTTGCACAGCAAAGAGACGCTGGACTACTTTGCTGCTCAGTTGCAGAGCGTGCGGGAGCTGGCACTGGCGGAAGCGGAGCCTACTTCTTCTTAGCAGGCCGGATGCCCGGTGGGCGGCTGATCCCCTGCTCACTGGGTATTCCAGTCTTGGCTGGGCTGCTTGTACAGCCTCAAGAAGTCTCAGGAATTCAGGAATTTAGGTGGAAAGGAATATGCAAGGATCCCTTGCCTCTGAAACGCTGATGGTTGGCCACTCAAGGGCCCACACTGCCCATGCTGAGCACCCAGATCATCGCGTCTTTGGCATCTTGATGTTTTTGGTGGCAGAAGGCTGTCTTTTCCTAGGGCTGTTCATGGCCTACCTGGCCTATAGCCTCACCGCCCCGGTGTGGCCGCCGGAGGGAACCCCAGAGCGGGAATTGCTTTTGCCTGGGATCAACACGGTGATTTTGCTCTCCAGCAGCTTCGTCATTCACAAAGCTGGGTCGGCCATCAAGGCCGATGATGTCAGGGGTCTGCGGCTGTGGTTTGCCCTCACAGCGCTGATGGGGGCGGTTTTCCTGGCAGGGCAACTCTATGAGTACAGCAACCTGGAGTTTGGCCTCACCACCAATTTGTTTGCCAGCACCTTCTATGTTTTAACGGGGTTTCATGGTCTCCACGTGATGGCAGGGTTGCTGTTTATTCTGGCGGTGCTCTGGCGCTCCTTTAAACCCGGCCACTACAGCGCTCAACATCATTTTGGCGTCGAAGCTGCTGAGATCTACTGGCACTTTGTGGATGGGGTTTGGATCGTGTTGTTTATCTTGCTCTATTTGCTCTGAGGTTGTCTCGAAGCCATTTTGGCAGCAACCCGTAGAGCCATTTCAGCTCTGCCCCATGGTTACCTCAAGTGGCAGTGGAGCGGCTCGCTGGGCCAATGGTTCCCCTCTCCCCAAGAAGAGCGGCGGCTGAGGTCTGAGAGCGGCTGCGGGAAGATGAGCCTTTCTGGAGAAAGGCCACAATCTGGATCAGCGCCTCTTGAAACACCTCTCGCTCTGGCTGACCTTGCTTGAGCTGGTATTCCAGTTGCAAAAGTTGCTGCATCACCCTTAGCAGAGCTGAGCTTTCCAGGGATCCCACCTCTTTTTGCAGAAAGTAAACCCGATTGGGATTCCCGATTTCTGCTTTCTGGGCGATGACCTTGGGATCCCGTTCTCCCTGATCCAGCAGCAGCCGCACCCATAGCCAGGTGCGAAATTGGCCCACCAACACCGCCAGAACCTTCAGAGCCGGCTCGTTTTGATCCAGAAGATGGGTCAAGATGTGCAGGGCTTGCTCTAGGTTTCCTTTGCGCAGGGATCCCGCCAATTGAAAGCTGTTGTAGGCGCTGGCGGGAACTAACGCCTCGACTTGTTCAGGAGAAATGGGATCCTGTTGACCTGCCGTAAACAGGGCCAGCTTTTCCAATTCCATCGCCAAGCGACGGGAGTCATTGCCCACCGCCTCGGCCAATTTCTGGGCGGCTGCCGGGCTGAGGGCCAGATCCCGTTGTTCAGCTTCCCGCTGCACCTGCTGGAGAATGCCCTCCTCATCCCAAGGGGCCAGTTGCGAAAACTCGCGGACAATGGCCGTTTTTTTGAGGATTTTGGTGGATTTCAGGCGCCCATCCGGTTTGCTGCTGGTGGTCAAGAGCAGATGGGTGGTAGGGGGTAACTGGGCCAAGGTTCGCTCCACTTCTTCCCACAGATCTTCCGAGCAATGGTGGGTGAGCGTCGTCTCTTCCAGCCAAACCAAGCGGGCGGTGGATCCCAGCGGCGGGGTCATGGCTTGGTTGAGCCCGGCAATCGTGGATTCCGGCGGCAGGCGATCGTAGTTAAAAGCTGCCCAGTGGGGATCCAGCACTTGATCCCGCAACTGCTGTACCGCCTGCATCAGGCGATAGGTATCATCCCCCCAGTACAGGTAAACGGGCACGCTTCGACCGATTGATCCCCAATCTCCCAGCGGAGATCTCCATTTATTCACAATCTACTCAATAGCCAAATGCAGCCATGGCACGGGATCCACCGAATGGTTGTGGACAAATAGCCCCCAATGCAAGTGGGGCCCCGTAGCCGTTCCCGTAGCCCCAATGGCCCCAACCGGCTGGCCGGCTTCCACCCACTCTCCCTCTCGCACATCGATGCGGCTCAAATGCAGCAACAAGCTGGTCACTCCTTGGCCGTGATCGATGCCGATGGTATTCCCGTGAACGCGAAAGCCTTCCGATTCGTAGCCCACCAGCCTAACCCAACCGGCTGCGGGAGCCACCACCACTGCCCCCACAGGGCCTGCATAGTCAATACCGCGATGATAATAATCTTCCGCAAACTGGCCGTTGTAGTAGCGGCGCACCCCAAACGCAGTGGTAACCGGGCCTTGGGCTGGACGGTGAAAATACCCTTGCCAGTACTTCTCCGGGCTGATGTGCTGCCGAAAAGCCTCTACCTTAGTCCATTCCACCTCTGTGGCCCAGACGCTGGCCCCCGCCGGTAGGCGAATCCTTTGAACGGGGAACTCTCGCGGTTGCAAAGACAGTTGCAAGGGAGGTGGGATGGCATCTTGGATAAACCCTTGGATCTGAATCTGGCGAGCTCCAGGAGCATCCAAAGGGGTAGTGGGGATCAACGCCCGCCAACGGTTGGCCGCTATCTGGAAAGCTGGGTAGTGGGCTTGTGTGCCATCGGGATGGATTAGGCTGACCCTAGGCCAATCCCCAAGCAAAGTTTCCGGTGCGGCTGTGATTTGCACAGAAACGGTGTACCCCAAAGGGGGATCGGGAGGGCTCACCTGCACCTGGAGAGTACTGGCCTCAGCAGAGAGCGCTCCCAGACAGATCCCACAGCCCAAGCCCAAGATGATCTTTATCTCGGATCTTTGTCTCGACATTCATCCTCACCCCTTCCCACCTCATCCGTATTTTCCCCATACTTCATTTTGCGTAAGCCAGCTCACCTTGTCTAAGCGATTTGGCTGGGATCCCTGCTCAACTTGGTGGAGGGAGTCAGTCCAAGTGAAGATACCGAGCCCAGCTTGACTCAAGTTGTTTAAGAATAGGTCAAGTACTCGCCCTGTCTGGCGAAAACAAAGGCATCTTTACATAACTTTCATAATCCAGAAGTCTCCGCAGCTCAAAAAGTTCTGTATTCCCACTGAAGAGGTTTCGTAGACCTTCTCCTACAGTTGAATTAGGAGCAGAGACTGCAGGGTTAAAGATTATGGATGGCATTGGCGAGTTTGAGTTTAAGGTGCAAATCTTAGCCCGTTGCATGGGATCCGCCCTGGGTCTGGGCCGTCCTACTCGTATTCAGATTCACTATTCCAACTCCAATTCCCAGAACGCAGTTAGAGCCAAGGAAGGTTGGTCTGGATCCCGCTTAGGCGATCAAATCCCTTCTCCTAATGCCGAAGGTGAAAGAGGATCTCAAGGTCAAGTGTTAGCCTGTGTTGCCTGAAGAATCTTTTGAGAATCGGTCTGTGGTAGGTCAGGAGATCTTCGATTGCGGCAATCCAACATTTGATTGAAGATTGAGATAGAGCTTTTTGTAGTTTTTCCTGCTGTTCTTCTTTGCTTTTTACAGAGACTTGTTCTTAAGATTGAAAACCCAACTTTGATAACTCTTCGATGCCTTTTCTTGTAGAGTCTTGTGAGTCAGCCGGTTCTTTGTTTTTGTTGAGGGGTACTTTGTCCGGCTGGCGCGATAAGAAGTTGCGCTCTTCTTCGTTGTCTCTTTGCCTCTGGGGATATAAGCTAGAACTTCGTCCCACCGACGCAATCGGAAGGTGACTTGGGGCGTATGAACTTGTGCCCAACAGGCTCCGGAGGGTTATGGAACGAGCAACGCAACGGTGGCACGGTTTTCTGCTGCGCGATTTTCCCATCAAGGCTTGGTGGCAGGGAAGCCTTTTGGGTCGTCTATTGGGATCCCTGCAGAGTTGGGGGAAAAGCAGCGTATTGGTGCAGACTTCCGACCGCATCGGCCTGGGGCTGGTACTGCTTTACTGGGTTTTCTCTGCGCAAAGCTCCACCGGCATCCTGGGCCTGATTTTGCTGGCTATGGCCGCTCTGGTGGGCCTGGGCACTTTGGTGGAAACGCCGATTGGGCTGCCGCTGCATCTGCCCCTGGTCCTTTTCTGGGGAATTGCCACCTTGGCGACGATTCTCTCTCCGGTTCCCTACGCAGCGCGGGATGGCTGGCTGAAGTTGACTCTCTACCTGGCTGGTTATCTGTTGTTGCATCGTCTGCTGCGCAAACCCCAATTCCGAGATGGGATTGTGGGATCCCTGCTTTTGGTCAGCTTGGTGATGGGGGTCTACGGCCTGCGGCAATACTTTTATGGGGCAGCAGAACTGGCCACCTGGGTGGATCCGGAGTCGGGCTTGGCAGGTCTGACGCGGGTGTACAGCTATCTGCGCAACCCAAATCTGTACGGGGGCTACTTGATCCCGGTCATTCCCCTGGGGCTGGCCGCCACTTGGATTTGGCCCAGTTGGGGAGCGAAACTCCTGGCCGGGTTTACGACGGCGGTGAACCTGATTTGCCTGTTGCTCACCTACAGTCGCGGTGCCTGGATTGGGGGGCTGGCTATGCTGACCCTGATGGCCGTGTTGTTGGCGCAGTGGCACTCTATCGATTTGCCGGCTCGTTGGCGGCGTTGGGCCTTGCCGGTTCTGTTGAGTGGAGGGGGGGCCGCTTTGTTGCTCGGAATCCTGACGGTACGCCCTCTGCGGCTGCGGGTGCAGAGCCTTTTTTGGGGGCGGCTAGACACCAGCAACAACTTTCGGATCAACGTCTGGGCGGCGGTCTTGGACATGATCCGCGACTTTCCCATCTTGGGGATCGGCCCCGGCAATGTCGCCTTTAACCGCGTCTACCCCCTTTACCAACGAGGCAACTTCAGCGCCCTCGGAGCCTATTCGGTGCCTCTGCAGCTCACCGTGGAGACTGGCTTCATCGGCTCCTTAACTTTCGCCTGGTTCCTCTTGGTGCTCTGGGATCACGGCTGGAGATGCTGGAAAACTTTGCTCAACTTGCGGGATCCGCAGGGTCTATGGGTGGCAGCAGGCTTGGCCGCTTGCACCGGCATGATGGCCCACGGCTTGGTGGATACCATCTGGTATCGTCCCCAGGTACAAATGCTGTGGTGGCTTGCGGTAGCGCTTATTACAGCCAGCTTGGCCTCTCTCAGCCCTCAGCCGCTTACAGATGCTGGTGAGACGCCAGTGGGGACTTCCTCCCGTTAAGGTAGCTTAAGCTTGGCCTTCCGGTCTTGACGGGAGCAAATCCAGAGTGGTAAGCATCTTCAGTAGGAGATAAAAATGTATCTGTTTTTACAATTTGCAGGTGTCAGTAGTGTTAGAAATTAGCGGAATTGTCCGGGGTGCAGGAGGCAAATGAAAAAAATCGAGGCCGTAATCCGGCCATTCAAGTTGGATGAGGTCAAAATTGCTTTGGTCAATGCCGGAATTGTCGGCATGACTGTAAGTGAAGTGCGGGGCTTTGGTCGCCAAAAGGGACAAACCGAGCGTTATCGGGGATCCGAGTACACGGTAGAGTTCCTACAAAAGCTGAAAGTGGAGATCGTGGTTGAAGATGACCTGGTGGATACGGTGGTGGAGAAGCTGATTGCAGCGGCTCGCACCGGCGAAATCGGGGATGGCAAGATTTTCATCAGCCCCGTCGAAAAAACCATCCGCATCCGAACTGGCGAGCTCAACCAAGATGCCCTATGAGAAGGGATCACGTTCAGGGTTTGGGTTGCCCGGCCTGAGCCTCGTGTGAGTTTGCTTCATGTCTCTTTTGCTGTATATCTGATGAGGTGTTCTTGCCCTACTTTTCGGGTAATGTGTTGCGAGAAGTACTGTCACTTTAGGTGAGTCGAAAAGCATGAGTACGACAATGATCCAAAAGCTCAAGAGCCAGGTGCCCCAGTGGCTTTGGCGACCGGCCAAGTGGAGTCTGACTGCCGCTCTAATGGCTGCGCTGGTTTTTCTATTCGGCCAGGGAACTGCCTTTGCTCAAGAGGCCGAGGAAGTTCAGAAACACGCTGACGTTGTTTGGACGATCGTGTCGGCGGCCTTGGTGTTCTTCATGCAGGCAGGGTTCGCCATGGTGGAGACGGGCTTTACCCGCGCCAAGAATGCCGCCAACATCATGATGAAGAACTTGATGGACTTCTGCATGGGCTGTTGCGCCTTCTGGTTCATCGGGTTTGGCCTCATGTTCGGCAAAAGTGCTGGCTTCTTCGGCACTGACTGGTTTGCTTTTGGCTGGCAGCAGGCTTACGAGGCAGATGGCTGGCCCTTTACTTTCTTTGTCTTCCAGATGGTGTTTGCCGCTACCGCCGCCACCATTGTTTCCGGAGCGATGGCAGAGCGCACCAAGTTCTTGGCCTACTTGATCTACTCCATCGTTATTTCTGGGCTAATCTACCCCATCTCTGGGGGTTGGGCCTGGAACGGGCTGTTCGGCGACTACAACGGCGGCACAGCCGGCTGGCTGGAAAATCTGGGCTACATCGACTACGCCGGGTCGGGGGTGGTGCATTTGGTAGGGGGCGCTGCGGCCTTGGCAGGTGCGATCGCGCTTGGCCCTCGCATTGGCAAGTACGGCCCCAATGGAGAGCCGCGGGCTATTCCCGGCCACAACCTGCCGCTGGGGATGTTGGGGGTGTTTATCCTCGCCTTGGGCTGGATCGGGTTTAATGCCGGTTCCACCACTGCAGCCTCTGTCGATATTGGCTGGATTGCCATGAATACGCTGCTGGCAGCTTCGGCTGGAGCAATTGGGGCGATGTTCACCTCTTGGGTTCATTTTGGCAAGCCGGATATGACCTTTGCCGCCAACGGTGTCCTGGCCGGCTTGGTGGGGATCACTGCCCCTTGCGATAGCGTCCATCCTTTGGGTGCTCTGATCATCGGCTCGGTGGCCGGGATTCTGGTGGTGATTTCGGTGGTGATCCTGGATACGGTGCTGAAAATTGATGACCCGGTGGGCGCGATTTCGGTACACGGCACCTGTGGTATCTGGGGGGTGTTGGCAGCAGGGATCCCCTTCTTTGCCAATGCCAACTATGCTGAAGAGGTCACCTGGGCCCAATTTGGGGTACAAGTGGTGGGCGCTCTGGCCTACTTTCTCTGGCCCTTTATTACCTGCTTGATCCTGTTCTTTATCCTCAAGGCTGTAACCGGCCTGCGCACCAGCGCCGAGGAAGAGATCGCCGGTTTGGATGTGGGCGAGCATGGCAACGTGGCCTACCCCGACTTCGTTACTGCTGCCACCGATTCGGAGCAATCTTGAGCCGTTGTGCTCGGTCTGACCTGGGGTTGCCGGATCGGAGCATTGCTGAACTGAGCATCAAATGAGCATCAAAAGGGAGGGTCAGGGCTGGCCCTCTCTTTTATGGCTTGCTGATGTATTTGGTGGCATTGGTGTAGGTGGTTACGGGTAGGAGGGGAGAAATAGCTCAAAATCGAGGTGTGGGACTTGGAATCGAGATGAAAAGTCAGATAGGTGAGACTGTTTTCTCTCGTCTTCGGCAGGGGATCCTTTTGGGTTTGAGGACAGAGGGGAAAGTCCTGCTGGGGGTTGGAGCTTTGCTGGGGTTGGGAAGTTTGGTTGCCCCGCCTGCTCTGGCCCAGACGGATCTCACGGCTCTGGAACAGGCTCTCCCACCCGAGGCTTGGGCTGAGCTACAAACCTTACTGAAAACTCAGCAATACCATGCCGACATCGTCTGGACAACGGTGGCCGGGGCGCTGGTGTTTTTCATGCAGGCGGGCTTTGCCATGGTGGAGGCGGGCTTCACGCGGGCTAAAAATGCTACCAACATTGTCCTGAAGAACCTGATGGACTTCTGCTTCGGGGCCTGCGCTTTTTGGTTTTTGGGGTTTGGGCTGATGTTCGGATCCCATGTGGCCGGTTTTTTGGGCACCAACTGGTTTTTTTTCAACTGGCAACAGGGAGCTGAAGCCGGCAGTCAAAACGATGCTTGGCCTTTCACGTTCTTCTGTTTCCAACTGGTGTTTGCCGCCACCGCTGCCACCATTGTCTCCGGGGCAATGGCGGAACGCACCCGCTTTTTGGCTTATTTGATTTACTCCATCGTCATCTCTGGGGCGATCTACCCGATTTCCGGGGGCTGGGCCTGGAATGGCCTGTTTGCCGACTACAACGGTGGTACAGCCGGCTGGCTGGAAAACCTGGGCTACATTGACTTTGCCGGGTCGGGGGTGGTGCACTTGGTGGGTGGGGCTGCAGCTTTTGCGGGAACTTTGGTGTTGGGGCCGCGCTTGGGCAAGTATGGTCCCAATGGGGAGCCGCGGGCTATTCCCGGGCATAGCTTACCCTTGGGCATGTTGGGGGCGTTGATCCTGTGGCTGGGCTGGATTGGCTTTAATGCCGGCTCTACAACGGCAGCGATTCCTGATATTGGCTGGATTGCTTTCAATACCTATTTGGCCGGGGCGGCAGGAGCCATCGGCGCTCTCTGTACTTCCTGGGCCATTTTTACCAAGCCGGACATGACGTTTGCAGCCAATGGGACACTGGCGGGGCTGGTGGGCATTACTGCTCCTTGCAACACTGTTCATCCTTTGGGGGCAATCCTTATCGGCTCGGTGGCCGGGGTGTTGGTGGTGTTGTCGGTGCTGTTTATCGAGGGCACCTTGAAGGTGGATGACCCGGTGGGGGCGGTGTCGGTACATGGGGTGTGCGGCGCTTGGGGGGTCATTGCTGCAGGGATCCCGTGGTTTGCCCATGCGGAAGCGGGGGTGACTTGGGCGGTGTTGCCGGTACAGATTCTGGGGGTTATTGCCCTGGGAGGATGGTCTTTTATCTGTTGTCTGGCTTTGTTTTTGATTTTGAAGGGCACCATCGGTCTGCGCGTCTCGGCAGAAGAAGAGTTGGCCGGCTTGGATATTGGCGAGCACGGCAACATTGCCTACCCTGACTTTGTCACTGCTTCGGGAGAGTTGGAAGGTTGAGTTGAGCAGTACACTGGGATCCGGTTGGATGCACTTCTGGATCCCATGCACCTTCTGATCCCGGCGGCTGGCAGCGGCAAGCGAATGGGAGCTGCGGTCAATAAGCTGTTGCTGCCGCTCTTGGGTCAGCCGATTTTGGCTTGGACGTTGCAGGCTGCGGATCGAGCCAGCTCCATCGAGTGGATCGGCATTCTCTCCCAACCCGGCGATTGGCCGGCCATCGAGCAGATCCTGGCGGCAATGGATCTGTCCACGCCGGTGCAGCTTTTACAAGGGGGGGCGACGCGGCAGGAGTCGGTTTGCAAGGGGGTTGAGTATCTCTATGGGTGGGGGACGGTGGAACGGGTGCTGATTCACGATGGGGCCCGCTGCCTGGCTACCCCTGAGTTGTTCGATCGCTGCAGTGCCGCTCTGCAGCAGGTGGATGGTCTCATCGCGGGGATCCCTGTCAAGGACACGATTAAAGTCGCTGAGGCAGGCCCAAAAGGGATCCAAATTCAGTCAACCCCAGAACGCAGCCGGCTGTGGGCAGCGCAAACGCCGCAGGGGTTTCGCCTGTCGATGCTATGGCAAGCCCATCGGGAGGCTCTGGCCCAGGGTTGGCAAGTGACCGATGACGCAGCTCTGTTTGAGAAGCTGGGTTGGTCGGTTTACATCGTGGAAGGGGAGGAGACCAATTTGAAGCTAACCACCCCCCTGGATGTGTTGCTGGCCGCACAAATCCTGCAGCAGCGTCTCGGACCAGCGCGTTAGCTCAATTCAATCCCGGTAGGGCCAGTCTCAACCTTGGGAATTAAAAGTAGGAAGGAGGAAATCTAGGTTCACTAAGAGCACTTTGATCACCCCATCTCTTGTGGTTCGTTGGAAATGAAAATGATAAGTCTGGCTGTTTAGAATCTAATGCACCCAAGACACCTGAAACCAAGCAAAAGATGAGATTAATGCACTTTTCACTTTCTTCATAAACTTGCCGTTCTGAGAACCGAACTACAACCCAGCCTCTATCCGCTAGATAGGCATCACGCTTACTTTGCTTAGGATCATTCACAGTATGGGCTGGCCTACACAGATTACCTTCAAGAAACCATGGCTCATCAATTTCAATGTCAATGAGTAAAACGAGTGATCTTTTTCCATCTCTAGATACCTGCATTGCGATATCAGGGGTATAGCACCGGACACTAGACTGCTCTATGCTAACAGCTGACCTCTCTGGAAGCAGAGTAACTTTAAAGCTATCTCTCTCTAGACTTTCCAATTGTCTCATCAAAGCATTTCGAAGGAAGTTATCAAATCTTCCGCAGCGAGCATCAGAAACTGTATCAGGATACTGGACCCTTTGATTAGCAATAAGCTCCATAGCCTGATCTCGGTGTTCTCTTTCAATGGCTTCGCACTCTGCTTCCCACTGCCGTAGAGCTTCCTGATATTTCTCCCAATGCCTTCTTCTGATGGACGTACACTCTTCCTGCCACCGGCGCAGGTCGATCTCTTGGTACCTCCTCAGGTTTTCTTCATGGATTTTTTTTAGATCTTCGCGCTCTGCTTCCCACTGCCGGAGGGCCTCTTGATGTTCTCTCAATCTTTCTTGGTAAGCTTGTATAAGAGCTTCACATTTTGCTTCCCACCGTCGCAGAACTTCCTCATATTTCTGTTGATGAACTCTCCGGATCTCTTCACATCTTACTTGCCACAAACAAACCTCTTCGTAATATTTATTCAGTTTTTCCTGGTGGGCTTGTTCAAGGGCTTTGCATTCCGCTTCCCAGCAACGCAGAGCTTCTTCATGTTTCCATATTTTTTCTGCTCTTTCTCTCTCATATTTTTCTTTTCGCTTCTCGTATGTCCATGATTCGTAGAGAAAACGTGCTAGCGCTGCAATACCGACAATACCTGCTAAAACAACCAATTCTGGAGCCTCCGCAATAATCAAGGTAATGAGCACAGCAACACCAGCACCAGTTGCCCATGCCGATTGCAGCTTGCCCATCAAAGGCTGGGGTAGCTCGGGTAGATTTGGCCTAACAGGGCGTTCCGGCATTCGAGGTAGTTCAGGTTCCGTTGGGCGCTCCGGCATCTGTGGCGGCTCAGGCTCCAGCGGACGGGCAGGCATCTGCGGCGGCTCAGGCTCCGGCGGGCGAGGTGGGAGATCTGGCCCCCTCAGGAGGAGAGCAATCGGCTGGGGTAAAACAACGTAGGGATAATAGTCTTTCCGAACGTACCTTAAGATCGAATACAAATGCCTACCTTGGACTTCCATGTTCTTAGCTTGAGCTTTCAGGTGAGCTTTCTAGAAGTCTCGCATTGCACTTCGTTGCGCTTTACCGAGAGATTTAGGTCTAAAGTCATTTTCTTGACCCTGACAGCTTTCAAGGCTGCCCTAGGGCTTTGCCAGAGGTTCAGAGTGATTAACCGCTTTGCTCGCGTCAGCGGGCTGTGGTCTCCAAACCCAGATGTCGGCATCGCCATTGAAGCGCAGTTCCAAAGTCTGTACTCTAAGCTGATTGATACTCTTCTTATTTGTCAAGACTTGTTTTTTGTCAAGACTTGTTTGTAAAGACTTTAGAAAAGGGATCTTCAAAAAAAGAGACCTTCGAATCCCCTCATGGACGGAGTGATTAGCTCTATCCTCTCTGAAGTGGTTCCCTGCTGCTAGGATGCACGCTGCTGGGGTAGGAAGAGACCGAATGAGCGAACAGACTGTGCCCTATTGGCCCGTCCACATTGTCGGCGCCGGCCCCGGGGATCCGGAGCTGATTACCCTGCGGGGGCAAAGACTGCTGGCGGAAGCCGATGTAGTGTTCTACACAGGTTCTTTGGTGCCAGAGGGAGTGCTGGCCCATTGTCGCCCTGGGGTTGAGGCCATTGACACCCGCTCCTTCACGCTGGAAACGCTGCTGCCGCAAATTGTGGAACGGGTCAAGGCGGGGCGGCGGGTGGTGCGGCTGCAGGATGGGGATCCCTGCCTTTACGGCGCTCTGCACGAGCTGCTGATCCGGCTGGCGGAGGCAGGGATCCCTTTTGAGATCGTGCCAGGAGTAAGCGCCTTTCAATTGGCAGCCGCCCGTTTGCAGGTGGAGTTGACCATACCCAAGTTGGTACAGACGATTATCCTCACCCGCGCCAGCGGTCGCACCCAGGTACCGGAAGCAGAAGCCCTGGCCAGTCTGGCAGCCCACCGCGCCTCTTTGTGTCTATATCTGAGCGCCCGCCACGTAGAACAAGCGCAGGCAGATCTGCTGGCTCACTACCCCGCCGATACCCCGGTTGCCGTTTGTTATCGCTTGGGTTGGCCGGACGAACAGATCTGGCTGGGATCCCTGGCCGAGATGGCCGCCCTCACCCGGCAAGCCGACTTAGAACGCACAGTGCTCTATCTCGTCAGCCCTGCCTTGAAAGGCTTGTCAAGCTCCAGATCTGCCCGCTCGCGGCTCTACAGCCCTGACCACACCCACCTTTTCCGTCGCAAAATGGGCCAGCAGCCCCGTTTGTAACAGGCTCTTTCAGTATATTGACGGACTCCGGCAGATTGAGCACAATGAGGCAGCGAGATGAAGTCAGAGGCCTTGACTTCTGGCCACAAGGTACTCAGCTTTGCCGAGAGAAGTGGAGCCCTTTTGAATTGGAGTTGTTGCAAGACTACTTTTTCACCCTTTAACTTTATGAGCTCTAACCTTATGGCTGACTCATCTGCCGCTCGCAGCGTGGAAACCCTGATCAAGGCTCTGCAGAAGGCCCTTGCCCCCCTGCCAACCCGTTCGGCCCTGAAGCAAGATGTCCTTTACCTCATGGTGGATCTCCCACGGCAGGGGATGTTTAGCCGCTCTATGGTGTTGCATCGAGTTGCCAGCCAATTGGGGGGCTTGCCTGTGCAGGGAGTTAGCCAACTGGTGGTGTACGGTCGGCTTCAGGGGGAAACACAGCCGCAGTGGAAAAAAGTCTTCTACTTGTCCTCTGGGGAAAGCAGTGCCGATGCCACGCAGATTGTATTACCGGGCACCAAGATTTCTGAGATCAAGGTGCTGGAGGCCCAAAAACCTGTTGTGGATCCCGACCACAACTCCGATTTTCGCAAAGTTAAAACTCTGGGGGCACCGGTTCCCAAAATTCAGAAAGAGCGCTGGCCAGAAGCGGCTCCAAGCCAGGCCTCGGTTGGCCATGCCCCTTCCCAAGACGGGATCCCGACCCCTCTGCCTACAACTGCTCGCCCCAGTTCTCCTATCGACGTTCTGGCCAACTTTCCGACACTTGATCAATGGTTGCACAGGCCTGCTCTAAGGCCCTTCTTGGGGGGAGCTCTGGCTTTGTCTCTCCTGCTGGGGGCTGGGTTGGTGGTGCGCTCTTTTGGGCAAGCCGATGTTCCTGCCCGAGCCAGATCGCTGGGGCTGGGGATCCCGCTGTTGATCTTGGCCGCAGGGGGGGGCTGGCTGGGGTGGAAAGGTCGGCGTGTCGATGACACCCTTGAGCGAGAAGAGGGATCCCAGGATCCCTTTACAGAAGGGCTGTCCTTTTTACAGGCCAATCCAATGCCTGAGGCGGTGGAGCGGTTTCGGGAGGCCGTGCGGCAACAGCCGAATCATGTCGAGGCCCACGTTGAGCTGGCCCATCTGTTGGCGAAAACCAACCGACTGCAGGAGGCATTGAGCCACTACCAACAGGCCAAACGCCTGAACCCGAACTTGAGCGGCATCAACACCCACCTGGTGGAAACCCTGAAGGCCCTGGCGCGGCAGTGGTTGGCCCAGCATCAGCCGGATGAAGTCTTGATCCATTTGCCCGAAGCGCTGCCCCTCACCCAGGGATCCGCTCAAGCCGAGATCTTCAGCCTGCTCGGCCAAGCCTGGGCAGAGAAGGGCAACTGGGCAGAAGCGTTAGCTCAGCAACAAAAGGCCCTGGGGCTGGATCCCCACTTCAGCGAGGCCCATCTTTGCGTTGCTCAAATTCGCCTCAAGCTGGGGCAATGGGACGAGGCCATCGATTCCTGTTGGGCTGCTTTGGAGTTGAATGATCGCCTGGGCCTGGGCCACGCCGTGATGGGACAAGCGCTGATGCGCAAAGGTCAGTTAAAAGCGGCAATAGCAGCCTTCCGAACTGCCCTCAGCCTGGATCTCAGTCCTGAGTTGGCAGCCGCTGTGCGGGTGGATCTGGGTTTGGCAATGGTACATGCAGGCCATCTGGCTCAAGCTAGCCAGGAGTTCAGCCAGGTGGTCTTCAATGGCCAGTTCAAAAGACAGCAGGCTCGCGCCTACTACGGCTTGGGCCTGGTGTTGGCAAGCCAAGAGCAATACAGCGAAGCTGTGAAGAACTACCGGCGGGCTTTGGAGCTGGCCCCCGATCTGCACGAAGCGATGGCCGCCATTGGCCTAGCCTACCTGGGCCCCAAACAACGGGATGCCTCTGGGCGCAAGTTCATCCAGCCTCAACAGTTGCAGCAGGCTATGCAGCAGTTTGAACAGGCCCTCGAAGGAGATTCAGAGTTGCCGGAAGCTCACTTTGGCCTGGGCGAAGTGGCGCGCATCAAGGGGGATCTAACCTCGGCGGAGGCCAGCTATCGACGGGCCATTCGCAGCAATGGCAGCTATGGAGCAGCTCACTATCGTCTGGGATCCATCCTTGCCCGCCAAGGCAAGCTGGAGCAGGCCATTGAACACTTTCGCTCGGCTTTGGAAATCGCTCCCAACTTCTCCGAAGCCAGAGTGAGCCTGCAACGGCTTCTCTCCAAACAGATGGAAGAGGCCCATACCGGCCTACTCGTCCCGTAAGGTGGGATAGGATCTTCCAGTTAAGGTTCTCTCAACCCATGACACCAACGCCAGGTTGGGTGGTCAGCCCTGCAACCGCCATCCAGCTCATCCAACAAGGGGCAACGCTTCTGGATGCACGCAGTGCGGAATTGCAAGCCGACGGGATCCTGAAGGGTTCAATTCCGGTGAACTGGACGGAGTTTACTCAACCAGAGGCTGCCAACAGCGGCAAGCTGTTGGCAGATGATGCCCTTCTCACCGAAAAGCTGCAGGGCCTTGGCGTGTTTCAGGGGCGTCCGGTGGTAGTTGCTGCCGATCCGCTACAGGGCTGGGGAGAAGATGGCTGGATCGTTTGGATGTTGCGCAGCTTGGGTCATCCCCAGGCAGTCATGGTGGACGGGGGCTATCCGGCCCTGGTGAAGGAGGGAGTGCTGACCACAACCCGACAAAGCGCCGACGAACCGCAACGGGGCGACTTTGTAGTGCAGCGAACCGACCGGTGGGAGATCGACCGGGACACTCTGCGGGCCAGCCTTGGCTCCGACCGTGTGGCCATCCTCGACAGTCGCGAAGCCCAAGAATACAAGGGAGCCACCCCCTATGGTGAGGCGCGCGGTGGACACATCCCCGGCGCTGTGCATCTCTACTACAAGGAGCTGATGGATGCGGCGGGATCCCTATTGCCGCCCGCTGCAATTCACGCCCGCCTGCAAAAAGCCGGGATCCCTCCAGAAGCCGAGATCATTGCCTACTGCACAGCTGGGGTTCGCTCCGCTTGGGTCACGGTGGTTTTAACCCACGTGGGCCGGCAGGCCAAAAGCTATTCCGGTTCCATCCTGGAATGGGCGGCCGGGGATCCCCAGGAGTTCCCGCTCCAGCCATGAGGGGATCCCTGCCCACCGTAATCTTGGCCGGATGTGGCTATGGGGCCATCGACACCTTGCGGGCCCTCCAAGGGCAGGCACGGGTGATCGCCATCAACCCCTATCCCTACAGTGTCAATTCGGGCATGTCCACACGGCTGCTGAGCGGTCGGTTTTCTCTAGAGCTGGTGCGGATCCCTTTGCTGGAGCATATTCAAGCCAACGGCGCCCAGTTTTTGCCGGGGCGAGTCACCCACATCCAACCCGAAGCTCGAACCCTGACCCTGGAGAGTGAAGCCGGGATCCAAACTCTGGCCTACGACTATCTGTTGGTGAATGTGGGCCGGGAGTTGCGCACCATTGATGGGATCCAACATGCCTTCACCATTCGACCGGCAGAACAATTGGTGGCCGCCCGAACTTGGATCCGGCAGTGCTGGCAACGGGCTGCCCAGGGGGATCCGACGCCGGGTCTGTTGACCTTTGTGGTGGCAGGGGGAGGCTGTACCGGCACAGAGCTGATGGGGGAACTCTACGATCTTTGCCGGGAAATGAGCGCAGAAACAGGGATCCCCTTAGCTCAAGCCCGGCTGATCCTGATCCATCGCCAGGCCCATCTGGTGGAGGGTTTCTCAGAACACTTCCGCCGGGCTGTGGAAAGAGAAATCCGCCGCTTGGGGGTGGAAATCTGGGCCGGATGTCAGGTGAAAGCCTTTGGGCCGGAGCAGGTGTGGCTCTCGGATGGCACCGAGTTGATGGCTCAGACTCGCCTGTGGGCAGGTGGCTTCCAGGCGCCGGCCTGGTTGAGCACCTGCGGCTTGCCGACAGGGCCGACGGGATCCCTGCTTGTGGATCAATACCTGCGGGTGCAAGGCTCAGAGCGCATCCTGGCGGTGGGGGACTGCGCTGACTTTGTTTGGGGATCCCGCCTCTTGCCCAAGATCGGCGTGTACGCGGTGCGCCAGGGGCCGATTGCAGCCCAAAACCTGCTGCGGCTTATCCGCGGCCAACCTCTGATCCCCTACCGACCGCAGGCCACGGTTTTTGTTTGTGTAACGGTGGGGAACCGCGTTGCTGTTGCTGAGAAAGGCGGGCTGGTCTGGCGCGGCTATGCAGCCACGGTGCTGAAGAACTTTTTTGATTGGCTGTACATGTGTAAACTCAAGCCCGTGCGCTGGCAGGAGTTTTTCTACTGACCCAACCCTGCCAAGAACGGGGTTAAGATCAAGACCGGATGGGTCGAGTTGGGCTTGCTTCCCAGAAATTCTGAATGTCTAGGTTATGGCTGTTCCCAGCAGCAAGGGGGCACAACATTCCAAATCGCAGCGAAGCAGTGCTCTAACTCCCCTCTCTCCTTGTAGGGCAAGCAGTAGCGAGGGTTGACGCAGAGCGCCAGAGAGCATGTTTCAAACTTAATTTTTGGAGTGACTGCACTACCCTTCAGCCCGCCCAAAACTCTTGATTCGTTTTACCGACCTTTGCCGACCGGCCAGAGCAGCGACCAATCAGGAGCAACAATGCCTCTCGATAACCTGCGCGGACTCTATCAGCAAGTCATTCTGGAGCGATACAAAAAGCCCCACAACTTCGGCAGAGTGGATCCCGTCCACCGCCACCAGCGCGGCCACAACCCCTCCTGCGGCGACACCATCGACCTCACCTTGCAACTGGATCCCAGCCAGGAGCGGATTGTCGATATCAAATTCGAGGGGGCAGGCTGTGCCATTGCCCTGGCTTCTGCCGATCTCATGGCGGATGCGGTGCGGGGGCGCACCATCCCCGAAGCTCTGCAGTTGGTGGAGCGCTTCCAAGCCATGATGCGCGGTGGCGAAGAGTTCCCGCGGGAGCAACGGGCTTTGAACGCCATGAAAGGGGTAGCCCAATTTCCAGTACGCATCAAATGCGCCAACCTGGCCTGGCATGCGCTCAAATACGCGCTGGAATCGCCCGAACCCCAGGCCAATGGGTCGGCCTTTGTGAGCAACGAAAACACCGACTAACTTTCCCCAGTTTTACCCTTCTCCCTCGCTACCCTGGGCAAAAGCCTTTCAAGGCTTGCGCAGATTGTTGGTTTCCCAGCTCTGCCCAGGAGCAAACGATGTCGCAGCAGGTGTTGATCGTTGAGGATGATCCCAGTCTTGCTTATGTTCTCAGCCTGTTGCTGGAGCGAGAGAATACAGAGTTTGTGGTGGTTGCTTCGGTTCCCGGTGCCATCAGTCACTGCCAAGCCTCACGACCGGATCTCATCATTCTGGATTTGGAACTGGTTGGCGACGAGGGGTTTGCCCTGCTGGATTGGCTGAACAGGAATCCTCCCGCCAAGCCCATTCCCGTCTTGATCTACACGGCCCGCGATGTGGAGCACCCAGAGCGTATCCGCTGGCAATCTCAAGTTACCGAAATCTACGTCAAAGGGCGCATCAGTCCGACAGAACTCCAAGAACGGGTACACCAACTCTTGGCTGAAACAACATGACCCATCGTCTGCTGATCATCGACGACGAACCCGATATTTGGGAAATGACCCAACTGATCCTGGAAAACTTGGTCGGCTGGCAGATCTTAACGGCGGGATCCGGCCCAGAAGGGATCCAAATCGCTATCCGAGAGCAACCCGAGGCCATCCTGCTGGATGTGACGATGCCGGGGATGGATGGCCCCACCACCTTGGCCCATTTACGAGCTTTGCCGGAAACCCAAAGGATCCCCGTGATCCTTCTAACCGCCAAAGTCCGGGATCCCCAGGATGCCTCTCTTGCTCAGCTTGGAGCCAATGGCTTCATCAGCAAACCCTTCAACGCGGCCACCCCGGCTGCGGAAATCTCCGCTCTGCTGGGCTGGGATCCCTGACTCAACCCTGAACCTGCCCCAAAGACCCCTGGGATCCCGCCGATATCCGCCAAATCGCGTAGAAGAAACGTACAAATTGCCTAGGTAAGTCTTCGGTGTTTCTCTGTATTTTCCCTGATCTCCAAGCTATGATGGGCGCGTGAGCGTTAGAAATACGGAGGAACACAGATGCAAGCCGGTGTGGATCCAACGCTGGACTACCGTACTTACCGCATAGCGGCCCTATTGAGCGAGAGCTTCTCTTTGGGAGCGCTGCTGGGAGTTTCCCTCAAGTGGCAGAAGGATGTCTCTTCTGAGAACGAGCCTCAGGCCGGAGTTCCTCCCTTCTTCCTACAGCGCATCGAGCAGTGCTACCTCATCCCTCGGCAAAAGTAATCTCTCCTCTGTCAAAAACCATCTCTCAAACAGAACCAGCCATGAATACAGATCTTGACTCTCTCCTTGTTGCTCCGCCCTCCAGCATCCAAGAAATCGTGGAACAGGTGTTCCGCAGCAGTTTTCTCAGCCTAAGTCAAGAGAACCTCATCAACGAGCTGCTCTTTCGGCAGCGTTACTCTGAGGCTGACCTGGAACTGTTGGACTGCCTAAGCTTGGCGTTGCTGAACCATCAAATTGAGACGGAAAAACGTTCTGCGGCAAAAGCTGCCTGACCCCCAAAACGCATCAAGTTCCTCCAAAGCAAAAGGGGATCCCCGCTGGATCCCCTTATTTGTCCAATCTGAGTCCAGTGACCTAGCTGATCTCCAAGGAAAACCCTGGAAGCGCCCCGGCAAGCATTCCAGAGTTCTTGCAGGATGTGGGGACTAGACTGCAACGGTCTTCTTCACCTGAGCCGCCAAAGCTCCAGAAGCATACTTGGCTGCCATCTCATCCAAGGTAACCACCGGAACTTTGGTGCCATGGCCAGCACAGCCGAAGGCAATGTAGCGCTCGGCGCAGACTTTTTGCATTTCCTTGATGGAAGGCTTGAGGAAGTGGCGGGGGTCAAACTCTTTCGGATTCTCGGCCAGAGCGCGGCGCACGGCAGCTGTGATGGCCAGGCGGTTGTCGGTGTCGATGTTTACTTTGCGCACTCCATTTTGGATGCCCCGCTGAATTTCTTCCAGCGGCACACCGTAAGTCTCGGGAATGGAGCCGCCGTATTCGTTGATGATGTCGATCAGCTCCTTGGGCACCGAGGAGGAACCGTGCATCACCAGGTGCGTGTTGGGCAGGCGGCGGTGGATCTCAGCAATGCGCTCCATGTCGAGGATGTCACCAGTGGGCTTCCGGGAGAACTTGTAGGCGCCATGGCTGGTACCAATGGCTACGGCCAGCGCATCCACCTGAGTTCGCTCCACAAAGTCCACCGCTTGGTCGGGGTCGGTGAGGAGTTGGTCATGGCTGAGCGCCTCTTCCGCGCCGTGGCCATCTTCCGCTTCCCCACGGCCCGTTTCCAGGGATCCCAGGCAGCCCAGTTCCCCTTCCACACTCACCCCGATTGCATGAGCCACTTTCACCACCTCGGAGGTCACGGCCACGTTGTACTCGTAGCTGGCCGGGGTCTTGGCATCTTCCTTGAGGGATCCATCCATCATGACGCTGGTGAAGCCGTTGCGGATGGCGGAATAGCAGGTAGCCGGGCTATTGCCGTGGTCTTGGTGCATGGCGACGGGGATGTGGGGGTAGGTCTCCACTGCCGCCAGGATCAGGTGCCGCAGAAAGTTCTCGCCCGCATACTTGCGTGCCCCTCGAGAGGCTTGCAGGATAACGGGGCTGTTGGTTTCATGGGCTGCCTGCATGATTGCTTGGATCTGCTCCATGTTGTTGACGTTGAAGGCAGGAATGCCGTAGCCATGTTCGGCGGCATGATCCAGCAGCGTCCGCATTGCAACGAGAGCCATCGGTTACCTCCTGAGGTGCTGACCTAGTGCGTATGAGATTTGCTTACCGTTGATCTTAAGATACTTTTTACGTTTTGGCGGATAAGCCGCCGGGGATCTGCGTATCTTGCCGAGGGATCCTTGCAGCTATTGGCCGTGATGCTCGCGCTCAGGCGCAACAGGCGCACCGACATCTTCAGATACAGTGGGGAAGGGCAAGACTGTTGGGCGCTTGCATCGAGGATGGATCTGCCCATGCCCGCTCAATTTATCTCTTAGTCTCTCTAATTCTACTGTGGTGTTTTTGTGTTGTTTGCCCGGAGGAATGGGAACGTGCGTTGCGATCGCTGGCCGGTCTTGGGTGCAAAGCCAACAAGGGCTCTGTCCTGCTGGGGCAAAAGGCTGCGCTGGGTGCGAGGAACCGGTTTGGCAATGGCCTGCTGGGCAGTGGCGGGCCTTCGGTCGGCAGCTTGGGGGATCCCCGGGCAATCTCCGGATCAAGCGGCAGCCTGGGTGAGGGACAATCCTGTGCTGCGGCCCCGTCCGGGCGAAACCCTGAACATCAACCGAGTGGAGCCGGATAGATCCCGTTTTACGTTCTTGGCTTCGGTGGCTCCGCCAGGACGGATCATCAACCCGCTGGATCGGGAGACGATTCGCTCGGAGCGGATGACGTTCTTTCGCCCCCAAGGACTGACGGCAGAAGACCTCTTTCAAGCCATTCGCGACGTTTATGGGCCGGAGATCGCCGCCGATCTGGATCAGGCGGTGGAGGTGATTCGCTACCCGTCCCCAGAAGCTCTGGCAAGCAGTCCGGGCTATACCTTGGCCCTTGCCATCCAAGGGGTGGTGCTGCGGGGAAACCAATTCGTGTATTGGCTGGAGCTGACGCAAAACCCCGATGGCCGCGTGCAGCAGGGGCAGGTGTGGGTGTTCCAAGAGGAATGGCTTCCCAAAGTGGAGGGGGAGCTGGCGGAGCGCTTCCCCTTGCAGGTGATGACCCGTTGAGGGGCCCCCAATCTTTATCCCCGAGGAGAAGGGCGCTCAGGGGCGGAGGGAGTTGCTGACATCCAAAGCCGGCAATTCCACCCGTTCTACCTGGGGCCGAAAGCCCAACCAAGGAGTGGCCAACTGGGCAAATCGCTCTGGATCCCCGCTCACACAGAAACGGTGGGGTTCCTCCTGGGCAGCGGTCGAGGGGCGGCGCAAGCCCCATAAGCTCAATTCGCGGGCCAGGGATCCCACCAGCGCCATCCCCGGATCCACTCGTTTGACCGAGGGGGGCAGCAAAGGCTTCAGGATTGGATCCAGCAGGGGGTAGTGAGTACAGCCATAGACAAGAGTATCGATCCCCTGTTGCAACAGCGGTTGCAGGTAGCGTTCAGCCGCCTGTCGCAGAGCAGGGCTATCCAGCCATCCGGCTTCAATGAGAGGGACGAACTCAGGGCAGGCTTGCTCCCAACAATGAACAGGGTGCGGAAAGCGTTTGGGATCCAGAGCGCTGTACTCTTGAATGGCTCTTGAGTAAGCGCGACTCTTGACCGTGGCCACCGTGGCGAGCACCCCAATGCGGGATCCTTGGGCCAGTGCTGCCTGGGCGCCGGGTAGGATCAACCCCAGAACGGGCAGGGCAAACTCCTGCCGCACGTGGTCCAGAGCCAAGGCCGAGCTGGTATTGCAGGCCATCACCACCAGCTTCACCGGCTGTGCCTGCATCCATGTCAGAATTTGCCGCACAAAGGCCAGGATCTCCTCTGGCGAGCGTTCCCCATAGGGCAACCGCGCTGTGTCGCCGAAGTAGATGAGCCGTTCCTGGGGGAGCCGGCGGCGTAAGGCTCGCCAAACCGTCAGCCCGCCCAAGCCGCTGTCAAACACCCCAATTGGCCAACTGGGATCTGGCTCTGATTTCCACTCCCACTGCATGCTCCGTTCTCCTCAACACCTTGGCCTAAGCTGCTGTATCCTACCCTGCTTTCGAGAATCTCGGCGACAGATTCCCTGCCTTCCCTCTGAGATCAACTGGGCCAACTGGATCGTCAATTCGATCAG
>NZ_JANSIG010000044.1:0-23939 GCF_047461975.1 Synechococcus sp. R55.3
GCAGCCATACTGAACATACTGTACATTATTTTCAGTATAGTCCAGCGTATCATTGACTAGAGTCATGCTCCTGCATCCTAGAGAGGTTTGGCGAAGAAATAGCCCTGGCCATACTCGCAGTTCAACAGCCTCATTGGTGCAGTCGCTGTAGGGTTTCGATCCCCTCGGCAGTGACATCTATTCCCAGGCTGCGGGCCAAGGTGATGATCAGGCAATGGTCTCGGCATTTTCTTCATTCGGCCCCCAGCGCGAGATGAAGGAGTGATCGATTTTCAGGCCATTTTTTCAGGCCATTGATGAGGTAATCCTGCAGGCCCCTGAGAGAGGAGTAGCCTGGGCCGAAGATCAAAACCCCCGCAATTGCGCCAGTTGCTCTGCCGCTAGAAACCGTAGCCTATTTTGCGGTCTAAGGAGATCTTTCGGTGCTGGGGTGGTATTGTTGCCGTCTTTCTTCCAATTCCATCAGGATCTGCTGATGACGCTGCCGGGTGATTGGGTAGAACCACACCAGCAAGATCCCGCCGATCAAAGCCACTCCCGGTAAGGGGCCAATGGCAACGCGAATGGCCAACAAAGCCGATTCCGGCTGGATGGGCAGGGCCTCTCCGGCCACCGAAGGCACGAAGCCGGCCCAATCCAGAGCTTGCCCCACGAAAAACAGCCCCAGCGCCAGGCCCACCTTTTGTAAGAAGACCATAAAAGCGTAGAAGATCCCCTCCCGCCGCTCCCCGGTTTGTAGTTCATCCAGATCGATCACATCCGGCAACATGGACCAAGGGCCGAGATAGGCCGTAGCAGAAACCCCAATGCCGGCCAACAGAGCCAGCCCAATCATGATCCCCTGCTGCCCGGGCTGGAGAAAAAACAGGCCTGCCTGCGAGATCAGCCAAAACCCCGCCCCAATGAGGTACATGGTGCGCTTGTCCAGATGGGTGCTCAGTTGGGTCCAACCGAACAGCGTCAGCACTGCGATCCCCTGTACCGCCAGTACCACCAAGGAAATCCACACCTCCGGCAGGCCCATCCAGAAGACGATGAAATAAGGGATGATTGTGGCTGTGAACTGAAACGCTAGCCAAGAACACAGGTAGATGCCGCTGACAAACAGGTAGGGGCGGTTGCTGAAGGCCACCCGCAGTTGTTGAACCAGGGGCATGGGATCCCGTTGGGATGGATACCGTTCTCGCACCCCCCAAAAACAGATCAGCAAGGGCACAGCCGAGATCACTCCAAAACAGGCTCCGGCCAGCAGATGGCCGGCAGCCCGATCCGGCAGCAGGTTGACCAAAAGCGGAAAGGTAACCACCGCAACCATGCTGCCCCCTACAGAGAAGGCAAAGCGGAATTGGTTGAGCTGGGTGCGCTCGTCGTAATCCTGGGTCAGCTCCGCTGTCAGGGAGGCGTAGGGAATATTGGCCGCCGAGTAGAAGGTATTGAACAAGAGCGACACCGCCAGGTAGTAGGCAAACAGGGGGCCAATCCGACCGGGAAAAGGGATCCACCACTGGGCCAGGAACGTGAGGCCAAAGGGGAGGGCTGCAAACAGCAGCCAGGGGCGGCGACGGCCCCAACGGGTGCGGGTGCGGTCGCTGAGAATGCCGATGATGGGATCGTTGATGGCATCCCAAAAGCGAGTGATGGCGTAGATGCTGCCGGCTAGGCCTGCCGACATGCCAACGGTATTGGTGAGAAAGGGCAGCAAGAAAAAGATGAGGATGTTAGCTGTCATGCCTGTGCCCAGATCCCCCACCCCGTAGGCCAGCTTCGTCCACAGGCTGAGTCGTTGTCTGGTCATCATGTCCCCCTGGAATGCCAGGATCGCAGTGTACGGGGTAGGTGGAGATTTCTTTGGGGATCCCTGAAAGAGCAGATCAAAGTTCGGGGTCTTCTCCCAGCTCTCGTAGCCGCTGGGCCAGTCGTTCGGCTCGGGAGCGTTCTAGGTCTGCCCGCTGCCGTTCCAATTCTGCCCGTTGCCGCTCCAATTCTGCTCCCGTAGGCAACAATTGCCCTGCCCTATCGTACCAGCGCACCCAAAAGCGTTCTCGCCCCTCGTAGGATCCCCACCACCGACCGATACTCAAGTCCAAATCGGGCAACAGAATTGGGGGATGTTCTCCAGCGCCTGAGCCGGGGAGCAGCTCATAGTGTCCGCCCTGGAGTTGATAAACATTCAGCTCATCGGTCTCTAGCTCGAAGGTGACGTAGTAGGGGATCCGCAGCCGCCTTTCGTAGAGCTGGAATTTGGCTTGTCCGGGTTTTTCTTCCCCCTGGTCGTTGCAGATGATCTCCAAGATGAGAATAGGCAAGATATTCCCTTCATCCCAAACCACATAACTTTTGCGGGCAGTGCCATCCCGCCAACGGGGAACCCCCAGCACCAGAAACAAATCTGGAACAATGACCTGCCGGGGTAGGGCGTAGTAAAGGCCCATATTGCAAGCCACAAAAAAGTCTTGCCGATCTGACCAGTGCAGCAGCAGCGGTTCCCGGAGGAGGGGGTATTGGCGGCCTTGATCCTCGTTGTCCAAGGGGGTGTCGTCTGTATCGGGCAAGTCGTGCTGGGTGGGCCAGCGATAGGGGGTAATGGTCATGGCCGGGCAGGAGCAGTATGCCTCCACTGTAGCGAATGGGTTAGGACTGCATTTGGCTCATGGCTTCTAGATCCAGCACTTCCGCCACCTGCTCTGGGGTCATGAGGTTGCGCTCCAAAACAATCTGTCGAATGGGCTGGCCGGTTTCCAGAGAAGCCTTGGCCACCTCTGCCGCTTGTAAGTAGCCGATGTAGGGGTTGAGAGCAGTCACCAAAGCCAGCGTCCCTTCCGCGTAGCCGCGGCATCGCTGCGGTTGGGGGGTGATGCCTTGAATGCAGCGCTCGGTGAAGACCCGCAGGCTGTTGTTTAGGATCTGTAGGCTGTGCAGGAGGTCATAAGCAATGAGGGGCATCATCACGTTCAGCTCAAATTGCCCCGCCTGAGCACAGAGGGTGATGGCGGTATCCAGCCCGATCACCTGAAAGCAGACCATGTTCAGCATCTCGGCCATTACCGGGTTATACTTTCCGGGCATGATGGAAGAGCCGGGCTGAACCGGGGGGAGTTGGATCTCCTTGAGGCCGGTCTTGGGGCCGGAATCCATCAGCCGCAGGTCGTTGGCCAACTTGATGCCATCTTGGGCCAAGTTGCGCAGGGATCCCGACAGATGCACAAAGGGGGCCATGCTCTGCATCGCCGCCATCAGGTGGGGGGCAGGGGTCAGGGGTAGCTGAGTATATTCCGCCAGCCGTTGCACCACCCGCTGCCGATACTGGGGATGGGTGTTGAGGCCGGTGCCGACAGCGCTTCCCCCCAACCCCAAGCTGCACAGGGCCTGGCTGGCCTCCTCGATCCACCGACGGTGTTGGGCAAAGATGGCCGCGTAGGCGCCAAAGCTGTCCCCCAGCCGCACCGGCACCGCATCCTGCAAATGGGTGCGACCGGCCTTGAGGATCCCGTGAAAGTCTTTTGCCTTCTGCTCGAGGGCTGCCACCAAATTGTCTAGAGTGCCCAGCAGATCCCGCCGCACCCGCAGCAGGGCAGCCAGGCGAATGGCGGTAGGAATGACATCGTTGGTGGATTGGCCGTAGTTGACGTGATCGTTGGGGCTGACCCGCTGGTAGCAGCCTTTGGGCTCCCCCAGGATCTCCAAGGCGCGGTTGGCCAACACTTCGTTGACATTCATGTGGTGAGAGGTGCCTGCCCCTGCTTGGTAGATATCCACCACAAATTGATCCCGCAGGGATCCCTGTAGGATCTCATCCGCCGCCTGCACAATCGCCTTGGCCACCTCTGCCGGAATGCACCCCAACTCTCCATTGACCTCTGCCGCCGCTTTTTTGATCAGCACGCAGGCTTCTACATACTCCGGCAGGGGCTTGAGGCCGCTGATGGGAAAGTTCTCTAGGGCGCGGACGGTTTGAATGCCGTAATAAACCGACTGCGGCAGTTGCCGCTCCCCCATCGAGTCCCGCTCGCTGCGTACCTCGGCCAAGGCGTTCTCCTCTCCCGTTTGCGGATCCCTGGGCTAACTTCCGGTAGTCCCCTCCGAGGGTGTCTCGAGGGCCGGGGATCCTTTCTGTAAGTTCTGTAAAGTGGCCAGCAACTGTTGGCCGAGGCGCTCGTTGTTCTCGGCCAAGACCAACACCATGGCCGCACAGGCCAGGTGCACCCCTGCTCGAAATTCCGCCGAAGACTTGTACTGGATCAGCGCCTCGCTATCTCCTTCCCGCGGGCTCAGGATGAGCTGAACCGACTTTTGGGCCAACTCTGTCAGTTCCCGTTCCGTTAAACCGAGCTGCACCGCTTCTGCCCTCCCTGCTGGCCGACAAACAACCTTTGATCCCATCAGGATCGCCACTTTGGTATCCTACCGCGGTTGTTGCCCCAATCTGGCAGGATCCCCAAGTGAGCGGGCCTTGACAACTCTTGATAGCTCTAGAAGGAGGTAGAAAATGCCGGTTAGTATAGGTGCAGCATGCCTTAGCCTGCGGGCCGATAGCCGACTTTGATTGGATAAGTTCAAATCCACGGGTCGGCACTGCTCCTAGGGGGCTTGCTTCTACTTAGCATGGGTTTTGTGCTGTTCATTTCGTTCAGAGAGGAAAACTTGACCGTAGAGCGTCCACTTGACCGCTTCCCCCGCAAGCAGCGTGCAGAGCTGCCGGCCATCAACGAGCGCATCCGCTTCCCCAAAATCCGCCTCATCGATACCGACGGCACCCAGTTGGGGATCATGAGCCCGCGCGAGGCCCTGCGCCTGGCAGAAGAAAAAGATCTGGATTTGGTCTTGGTGAGCGAAAAGGCCGATCCGCCCGTCTGCCGCATCATGGACTACGGCAAGTTCAAGTTTGAGAAGGAGAAAAAAGAACGGGAGGCCCGCAAGAAGCAACACACCGCCGAGATCAAGGAAGTGAAGTTTCGCTACAACATCGGCGAGCACGATTACCATGTCCGCCTGCGCAGCGCCCAGCAGTTCTTGGGGGATGGAGACAAGGTGAAAGCCACCGTGATGTTCCGCGGTCGCGAGGCCCAGCACGCCGAGCTGGGGGAAGAATTGCTGCAGCGCTTGTTCAAAGACCTGGAGGGCGTGGCGGAAATGCAGCAGCCTCCCCAAAAGGAAGGGCGAAACATCACGATGATTCTCTCTCCCAAAAAATCGGTCTGAGGAGGGATCCCACCTATGCCCCTTGCGGTTGGGGATCCCGCTCCTGAGTTCACCTTGCCCGATGCCGAGGGCAATCTCATCAGCTTGAGCCAGTTGCGGGGCCAGCGGGTGGTGCTCTACTTCTACCCACGAGACAACACTCCCGGCTGCACCCGAGAAGCCTGTGGCTTTCGGGATGCCTACGCCGATTATCAGGCGCAAGGGATCCGCATTTTGGGGGTGAGCGCCGACGATGCCCGCTCCCACCAGAAATTTGCCCAGAAGTTCCGGCTCCCTTTTCCGTTGTTGGTGGATGAAGGAGGCAAGGTGGCCAGTGCTTATGGCGTCTTTGGCCCGAAGAAGTTTATGGGCAAAGAGTACAACGGCATTCACCGCACCACGTTTGTGATCGATCCGGAGGGGAAGATCGAGGCCATCATCACCAAGATCAACGTGGAAACCCACGCGGCGGAGCTGCTCAAGCAATTGACTGGTTCATAGCTTCCCGGCTGGGAAGAAACTGGCCATTCGCCAAAAGCGGCGATTCTGGGAGGAGATTTCCATGCTAGGGATAAAGGTGCTGAGATTTCCCTTGGGCTGGGGCCGTGTCCCGACGCAGCCGTACCCTCAAGTCGATTCACGATAGCTACCAAATGTTGGGTTTGGCCGGCCAAGGGCAGTATGGGCGCGTGTTCTGTGCCCGTCCCCACCAGGGGGGAGAGCTGGTGGCCCTGAAGGAGCTGCAGGCGGAGCGCTTTCCCACCCAAAATCTGCTGCGGGAGCTGCGCCATCTGCTCACCCTGAACCACCCCAACATCACCCGCTGCTATGCCCTCGAACATGCCCGCGAGGGTCGCTACCTGGTGTTGGAGTACTGCGAGGGGGGCACTCTGCGGGAGCTGATCAACCAGGTGGAACAGGGGCTGTGGCTGCCGGTCAAACAGGTTTTGGGCTTTGTGGATCAGATTTTGGCCGGGTTGGAGCATGCCCATTGCCAGGGGGTGATCCACTGCGATGTCAAGCCCGAGAACATCCTGCTCAAGCCCACGCCCCAAGGCTGGCAACTGAAGTTGACGGATTTTGGCATCGCCCGTCGCCTGCAGCCTGCTGCCGGCGAGATCACCGCCACCGGATCCCCTGCCTACATGGCCCCGGAGCGGTTTTATGGCCAGTTCAGTCCCGCTTCCGATCTCTACGCGGTGGGGATCATCCTGGTGGAGCTGCTGACGGGCCGACGGCCTTTTTCCGGATCTCCCGGCCAGTTGATGCACGCCCACCTCAACCAGCCGTTTGTCTGTCCAGAAGGGATCCCTGCCCCGCTGCGGGAGGTGCTGGAGATAGCCCTACGCAAGTTGCCCTCGCGGCGGTTCCGCACTGCTGCCCAAATGCGGTCGGCCTTGGCGGTGTTTGCCCAAGAGTGGCAAGAGCCGGCCAGTTGTTGGGTTGGCCCTCGCCTGCCCAGGTGGCCGCCCCCTGGGGTGCAGGTTTGGGATCTGCCGGATCCGGGCTCTGTTGACGCTGGCGGAATGGAGTTCCTATCTGAGCACAAGTTCTGCATCTGCGAGGATCCGGGCGGCTCCAGATCGCCACTGCTGTTGCGGGTGACTCCCCAGAGGCTGGAATGGCTGGATCTCCAGAACCTTGCCTCGGGATCCCCTGCTTTGGCCCGTTTCCCCCTGGATGAGCCGATTCGGGCGGTGCTGCCCTTGAACACCTTCCCAGAGGCCCTGGCCTTCTCCCAAAGCAGCCTTTTGCACCTCAGCCCCAGCCGCATCCGTACCTTGCTCAGCTTTGAAGGGGATTGGCAGGCCACCTGGCTGGCAGAGCGACAGGAGCTGTTCTGGGCCACCGCCCAAGAGTTGGGGGCAGTACAATGGCAGCCGACAGGAACACAGCCTTTCCCCGATTCCCGCTGTTATTTCCGCTGGCCTTGGCAGGGATCCCTGTCCCGCTTGCTGGCCCTCTCGGAGCATCTGGTTTTGTTGACAGGTGTGGGGCAGCAGTGGGTGGAGATGAGCCTCTTGCCCCATCCCCAAAGACTCGGTCCTGCTGTCGCGACTGGTTTGCCTCTGCAGACGGGATCCCAGCCCGTTCGCCATCGCCTGCCCTTGGATCCCGAAGGGATGGTGATCAGCCTGGGGGAACGGTTGCTCTTCGCGGCAACAGATGGGGGCAAGGAAGGCCAGCAGGATTTCTGCCCCTATCTCGACTCGGTGCAGGTGAATCCGCTGCGGGTGCGCCGCTGGTTTTTGAAAGGTTGGCCTGTCCAGATGGCCAAGGCTCCTTGGGGAGTGCTGCTGTTGTGTCGAGATGGGGAACAATCCACTTCCCTCTGGCTGTATGGTGAAAAAGGGGATCCCCTGGCCCAGATGGCCGTGCCTGACGGCTCACAGGTGTTGCAAGTGGGCCAAAGAGGCAAGGTTTGGCTGCAAGTGCCCAAAGCAGAAAAGCCCCCCCAGTTCCAGCTTTGGCAATTGGCTCTGAACCGCTTGCCGGTGAGCGGACAGCCTTCCCAGGTGATGCTGTGCAATCCAGCGATCTAGAGTTGCGCCAAGAACTCCGTCCCGCTGTCGCGGCCGGACTTGGGCAGAACTTTAAGATCACTTTAAAATCGAGCTTGGCGAGATGCCCGGCCAGATCTGCTGGGCTGCTGCATAGGGCAGCGGGGATTTGTCGAGCCTGTTGGAAAGGAAGCCTTGCCATGAGTCAGTATCTGCCGGAACCTTCTGCCGTGGAAGAGGATCCCAGCCTGTTGGTAGGCCGACTGCGACGCAAAGAGGGCCGTTGGTTGGATTGGGCCAAAGCATGCCAAACCTTGCAACAACAGAAAATGACCCCGCAGGCCATCTTCGAGGCGACGGGGTTTGAGCCCATTCACCAAAACCAGATCATCGTTGCGGCCCAAGTTTACGAAGGGATAGCCAAAGCAGGAGCCAGCCCAGCAGTTCTGGAGCATTTTGCCCACAAAGGTAGCGATATCCTCTACGAGTTGCGCATTCTCTCTCCACAGGATCGGGTTCGGGTGGCGGAATTTATCTTCAGTCGCCATTTGAATGCCGCTGATGCTCATGAGATCGCCCGCGCCGTGAAAAATTATGCCCAGCTCCAACAGCTTCCGGAAGGGTTTACGGATCACCCCGGCGATGCGGTAGCCTATCAAGCCTGGAGAACGGCCCAGCAAACCCGCGATCTGCAGGAGCGAACTCGCGCTATCGGTCGAGCATTTCAGTATGTCCACAGCGATACAGCCCGCCGGCAGGTGGAGCAGCTTTTGTCTGCAGTTACTGCTGGCTCCCGATCCCAACGTAGCGTTTTGCCCAAGCTGTCGGTGTTTTGCCTGGAAGAAGATCTGCCGCGCCTGCTGCCGGTGGCCGGCTCCCTGCCTCTTGCAACTGCCGCCTGGGAAGGGATCCCCTCCAGCCAGCCCCAAGGGCCCTTTGGCTGGGTTAACAGCCCGACGGAGCAAACTTGGATGGCCTTGCCCGCTTGGCCGGTGATTCAAAAGGCCGGGGATCCGGTGATCCTCCAGGTGGAAAACAGGCTTTTGGGATCCCTATTGGGCTTGCCGGTGCCCACCGGCGAAGAGCAGGATCCGGTCTTGCTGGTGGTCGATCGCGCCATTCGGGTTTGGGAGGGAGATCAGATGGCAGGATTTTTCCTGGTGGATCAGGCCGGATCCCTGGCGGTGGAGTGGATAGAAGACTCGCCCTCCTCTCCCCTGTTGGGCCAGGTGCTGATGGCAGTGCGCCCCCCGCGGGTTTTCGTTGGCGCTGGCGGTGCGGAGCACTTTGAGGCGCTGGCCCAGGATCTCTGGCAGTTGGAGGAATAGGCATGGGGATCCCAGCCGTTTCCCCATTGGCGCCAGTGGTGCGGAGCACCGAGCTTGAACGGCCTCAATTGAGCAAAGCCAAGTTATCCCGATGGACGGCAGTATCAACCCCTTCGTAGCCCAGGATGTGAGGGATCTCGGCAGTTTTTTTGCCCTTGATCTGCCGCAGCTCCTCGGCGCTGTAGTTCACCAGGCCCCGCGCCACCTCCTGACCGCTGGGATCGCACAAGCGCACGGCGGCCCCCGCCTCAAAGTCTCCAGAAATGGCTGTGATCCCTGCCGGCAGCAGCGAGCGCCCCTGCTGGCACACCGCTCGTACCGCCCCCTCATCCAACGTCAGGGATCCCTCGGGGATAAGGCCGTAGGCAATCCATCGCTTGCGGGCGCTGGCGGGCTGGGGAGCCGGATCAAAGCGGGTGCCGATGGCCTCGCCGGCCAGAATGGCCGGAATTTGCTCAGGCCGTTTGCCATTGGTAATCACCACCGTTACCCCTGCGGCTGTAGCAATTTGAGCAGCGGTCAGCTTGGTGGCCATGCCGCCGGTGCCCCAGCCACTTTTGCCCTGGGCTTCGGCCTTCACCTGTAGGGGGATCCCGGGCAACACCCGCTCGATGGGCTCAGCGGAAGGATCTCGGTTGGGGTCAGCCGAATAGAGCTTGTCCACATCGGTGAGCAGGATGAGCCACTTGGCCTGCACCATGCTGGCCACCAACGCCGAAAGCGAGTCGTTGTCACCAAACTTCAACTCTTCCACCGCCACCGTGTCGTTTTCGTTGACGATGGGAATAACCCCCATCTGCAGCAATTGGGCAAACGTGCGATTGGCGTTCACGTAGCGGTTGCGCTCCACCAGATCGCCACGGGTGAGCAGCACTTGGGCAATCGGCTGGTTCAGAGCCGAGAAGAGGTCATCGTAAAGGCGGATCAGCCGCCCCTGTCCCACCGCAGCCACCGCCTGCTTTTCGGCAATGGCCGTCGGTCGTTGCCGCCAGCCAAGGCGAGCACAGCCCACCCCCACCGCCCCGGAGGAGACCAAGATCACCGCGTATCCCTGCCGGCGCAGGTGAGTCAGCACCTCCACCAGCGGCCCCAATACGGAAAGACGCAACGAGCCGGTCTGAGTATCTGTCAGGCTAGAGGTGCCGATCTTCACCACCACCGTCACGTCTGTTGTTGCCATCGCCTCCCTCAACCCATCTTCCCACCCATCTATTCACCATAGCGGAGCCAAGATGCGGCTGTATTGGTCGTCGCTTGCCCTCAGGGTCACCACAGGCGAGAATAGAACAGAGAAAGCCGTCCTCAAGCTCACCTTTTTTTGTCTGCCTGTGAATCCTGTTCGCACCCTCTCCGCCACCAAAGCGGCCTTTTTCAGCGCCTACCCTCGCCCGATCAACGCCGTCTATCGCCGGGTGGTGGAGGAGTTGTTGGTCGAGCTGCACCTGACCACCGTCAACAGCACCTTCATCTACGATCCGTTTTTTGCCTTGGGGATGGTCACCCTCTACGACGGGCTGATGGAAGCCTACCAACCCCCCGAACAGCGAGAAGCCATTTTCAACGCCCTCTGTAAGGCTTTGCACCTCAAGCCGGAGGTGTTGCGCAAGAATGCCCGCGATCTGCTGGAGTTGATGAGCAGCGGGGATCCCCGTCAGAGACTGGATCTCCTTTGCCTCAAGCCAGAGGCGGAAGATGTGGGCGGGTTGAAAGCCATTTTGGAGCGCATGACTCAGCCGCCCTATGCCTACAGCCGGGTCTTGGCTGTTGGCCTTTATACAGCCTATGAAGCCGTGGCCAAGTCCCTTTACAAAGAAGCGGAAGAGCGCACCCGCCGCTTTTTGGAGGATGTGGTGGGCAAGCTGCCCTTTTCGGCAGAGCGGGTGAAAAAGGATCTGGAGCTCTATCGGAGTAGTTTGGATCGCATGAAGCAGGCGCGGGCTGTGGTCGAGGAGATGGTGAAAGCCGCCCGACGCCAGCAGGAACGCCGCCAATCCGCCGCCTCTTTGCCCGAGACTTCCCTTGCCGACCCGAGCGAGCCCAGCAGCTAAAGGCAGGCCCTAAGCCAAATACCGAGCCCAGGTTTCCACCACCTCGGGGGATCCATACCAGCGCCGTCCACCCCGACCGGAATGGTAACAGTCGGGCAGGGTGAGATTGACAGCCCCCTGCAAGTGGGCAGCCTCGATGGGGATAATGCCATCGCCCCACAATTCCCCCTGTCCAGCCGTGAGCCAATAGCTGTTGTAGGCCAGCCAAGCCAGATAATCCTCCTGTCGCCACAGGGATCCCAGGCCCAAGCGCCGCCCCTGAATGGCTCTGCCCGCCACGCACACATAGTTCACCTCGGGCCAAAAGGCCCCCGGATAGTGGGTGTTGACAAAGTCCAAATTGCGCTTCGTCCAGCGCTCCCGGCTGATGTGAGGGGATCCCAGGCTGATCAGCGTAGCGACGTGCTCCCGCCCCTGCCACACCTGTCCCCCGTAAGGCACGGATCCCAGGTAGATGCGGGCAATCCAGCCGCCGGCGGAGTGGGCCACCAGGTTAACCCGGTCAACCCCAAACTCAGCGCAGGTCTTTTGGATGGCCTCTCGCAGCGCCCACAGGATGGGAGTGACGGGCCTTCCCCCCAGCGTGGGAAACCAACTGCGCACCCGTAACGGCACCACCCGTGCCGCATAGCCGCGGGCTTCCAGCTCTTGACGCAAGGGCTCATACTCCGACGCGCCCGCCAGATAACCGGGCAAAATCACCAGAGGAGCCATACGCTAGCGGGGATACCAGAACATGCCTTTGATCCCCTCGGGGTCGGGGGTGAAGCCCAGCCGCTCGTAAAAGCTGACCACCCCTTGATCGGCAAAAAGGGTGATGTTGCTGATGTCTTGGGCGCGCAGCTCTTGGATCACCTTTTCCATCAGCCGCTTGCCCAGACCCTTGCCCTGGAAATCGGGATGAACCACCACGTCCCAAATGGTGGCATTGAAGGCGTGGTCGGACGTTGCCCGGGCAAAGCCGATGAGGCGACGATAGCTGCCCCGCTGCTGCCACATCGACACCACCAAAAAGCTGTGCTGCAGGGCTTTTCTCACCTTGGGAATGGGACGACGCGACCATCCCACCGCATCGCAGAGCTCCTCCAGCTCGTACAGATCCAAGTTGGGATCCAAGCTGAACAGGATGGACTCGCCCTGTACCGCCACCACTTCCTGACGGTCGCGACTGCGCTGCGCGGCAACATGACCAGCTTTGGCCGTCGTTTTTTGCGCCAACTCTTTCGTCGAAGCGGCCCCTGCTGCCCCGAACAGGCCCTTCCAAAAGCTCATCGGATGTCTTCGTGGAGTGAAAGCCCCCATCTGATCAGGTAGGCGTGTCCTCAGTATAGCCAGGATTGGCAGCGGGAATAGCTGAATCTGCATAGGTGCTTCCGCGCAGGCTTGGGACAGGTCTTTATCGGAAACTGAGAGTGGAAAGTCTGGGCGCTAAAAAGTCTATGGTTCCTCCCGGCACCGGCACTCTCGTCAATACCCTCGCCATCTTGGCGGGGAGCGGCCTTGGTTGGGGAGTAGGTAGCCGCCTGCCCCAGCGAATGAGCCAAACCCTTTTGCAAGCCATGGGATCCCTGGTGCTGGTCTTAGGGATCCAAATGGCCCTCACCCTCGGCAGTGCCGCCCAAGCGGTAACGGTTTTGGTTGCTCTGATGTCAGGAGCTGTGCTGGGGGAGTGGATTGACATCGAGGCTGCTTTTGAGCGGATTGGCCAGGCCCTGGAAAAGCAGGTAAGCCGTTGGCTGGGCCCCAACCCGATTACCCGTGCCTTCGTCACCACCAGCATCCTGTTTGTGGTCGGCCCCATGACCCTGCTGGGATCCATCCAGGATGGATTGGGGGATCCCTCGCTGTTGTTGGTGAAAGCCGCTTTGGACGGGATCGCCACCCTCGCCTTCACCGCCAGCCTTGGCTGGGGCACCCTATTTTCTGCGGTGCCGGTGCTCCTGGTTCAGGGGGGAGTGGCTTTGTTGGCGCGGCAGTTGCAGCCTCTGTTGCGCCCAGACCTGATCGCCGCCTTGGAGGCCACCGGTGGGATCCTGATCTTGGGCATTGGCCTCAACCTGCTCGGCCTGGCCCGCCTGCGGGTGGCCAACTTGCTACCGGCTTTGGTGATCGTGGAGCTGCTGGTGGGGTTTTTCCCCGTTTGGGATCTCCACTTCTAGGTTTCCAGGTCGGTTGGGAGGTAGAAAGGGTCAGAAACCGCTTAATGGCCGGCGGTTAACTGGGATCCAATCTCTGATGACCCCCGATAGTCTGAAAGAGCTACTCAGCCACACCACCAGAGAACAGTTGGTGCAGGAAGCCCTACGAGCGGAACGTTCCAAAAGCTACTTGGCTTTTCAAATGCTTTCGAATTTGCTTTCTATGAATCCCCCCGAAGGGGGGACTTGCGGACAGCAGGCGTTAGGCAAGAGCGGTTGACTACCCCGCCGCTACAGGCAGCATAGTGCAAAGCCGCCCTGGAAGGACGGGGCTTTAAACCCAGTTTTTTGGTTAAGCTTGATGACGACTCTTTCCCAGGCATCAATGCCGGGGCTTGCACGCCAAACTCTCGGTGAAGCTTTTGCCAGTAATTTATAGGCAATTGCAAATCAGGATGCAACCAGCCCCCAGCAACTCAGTAGGCCAAGCCCATGCTGCGGGTGGTTTCGGGGCCAAGGTAGACCCGGATGCTCAGGAAGTCGGTAGGGCAAGCGGTTTCACAGCGTTTGCAGCCAACACAGTCTTCGGTGCGGGGGGCAGCCGCGATCATCCCAGCTTTGTTTTTTCCTTTCCAGGGCACCATCTCCAACACGTCGGTGGGACAAGCCCGCACACACTGAGTGCAGCCGATGCAGGTGTCGTAGATCTTGACCGAGTGAGCCATTAGCGTTCTCCAGTCGAGCAGGTTGAAAAGTTAAAAAAAGGTTTACCGAATCGGCATGGCAGCAACATCGCTGCGCCAGTGCCCTCAGTGTACTGTAGTCCTGGGAAGCCTCCAAAATCTCCGATCCAAATGTTCAAACAAATTTACATCCGGTGGGGTCGTCCTCTGAGCTGATGGGAAGGTTGCTAGGGTTGGGCTAGGATCGGCCTGAAGATCACAGGACAAGGGATCCTGAACATGGGGCGTTCGGTGCAGGATTGGCGAAGGCAAACTCAGGGCAATCTGCGTCGTCTGGGGCCGATTTTGCTGGAGATCTTCGAGGAGAACAGGCCTCGCCTGCGCCAATGGGATCAGCAGCTCACCGATTGGGTGCGCAGCCGCCGCTGGGGGGTGGATCCGTCTCTGCCCAAGGTGGCTATCTATGTCCTGGGCGCAGTGGTGATCCTGGCGATCCCACTTCTCACGTTTGTGGCTTTGGGGGCCTTTCTGACCTTTCTGGGTGTCCAAATTGTCCAAAAGTGGTCACAAGGGGATCCCGCTCGCCAAACTCAGCGCCGCTATCTGCGCAGTGCTGACGCGGATGATGATGACTTTGATCTGGATTGAGAAAGGGGCTGCGGGGAATGGGCGGGCTAACTGTCCGCCGACCGTTGGGGCTCCTGGGAGTCTTGCTGCATGCCCAAGCGTTGTTTGACCTGTCTGATCACCTTCTGGTGAGAGCGGTTTTCCAGCCTGTTTAGGCCGATGGCGCCGGCCAGGATCCCCAACTGTAAGGCCAAGCTGGGCAAGGTGGTGTTCAAGTCCCGTCCCGCCAGGGCTCGAAAGAAAAACACAAACGCCCCGATGGTAGCCGAGAACCCCACCGCCAAGTAGATGAAGCGCCGCAAGCTGCGGTAGGGAGCGGCCAGCTCCGTCAAGAGCCTCACTTGCTCCGCTGAAGAGGGATCCCGCCGCTGCGACAGGGGCGATCTTGGCTTGGGATCGGAGTCTGCCATTGGCTACACCTCCTCAGGCAACAAGAGGGGCTCCCGACCGGAAACCCCCGCCAAAACGGCTTCGGCAGCGCGGCAGGCGGCCAGAATATCTCGCTCTTCCCCTCCCAAGTACACGCGGCCAAAGCTACCGAAAGGCATCACCTCCAGGATGTTGATCTGGGCAGATTTTTCTGCCTCGTTGGCAGCCAGGGGGGCATAGCCTGCCGGTTGCACCTCCAGGATGTAGAGGGTTTGGCCAGCCAGGAGCATTTGGCCACGGCGGGAACGGTTAATCAACTGGGTTTGGTGGGGATCGATGTTGCGGATGATCTGGCTGGAGATGATGCGGGGCTTGAGGCGCTCCTGTTCACTCACCCCTAAGGCAGCCAGAATCGCCCGTCCGGCGGTGCGGGTATCCCCTTGGTTGCTGGAGTGTACTTCCAGAAGGCCGTAGAGGCGTTCCACCACCTGCAGCCCCGGCCTCACCGAGGTGGCCTTCAGGGCAATATCCATAACGCGGTTGATCTCGATGCCGGGGGAAATCTCGACCCACAAAGAAGTGTCCCCAGGCAGGGGCAAAAAGCCGTAGGCTACTGTGCCCAGATAAGCAGCATACTGGGGTTGCAGCCGATCCAAAAACACGTAACTGCGAAGGTCGATCCCCAAAAAAGTCCTCCCTTTGGGCTCGGTTGGATGGTGAGCTGATGTCGATCTATTCTTTACTATTCTTATTCTTCTCCAGCCTCATCGCAGCTCTTGGGTCCTTGGGCGGGCCGACCAACCTTCCAGCTCTACAGGTCACCCTGAGCCACCACCTTCACCGTTGTCAGGGCTTCCACGTCGATGGGCCCGCGCACGTGCAGCCGCTGGGTAGAAATGCCCAAAGACAGGTCGCGAAACGCTCCCAACGTGGGGATCCCAGCTCCCCGGCCTGCCGAGAGGGGGGAAGTGTTGATGTGGATCAGGGCGGCATCTACTTCCTGGAGAAAGCGCTGGGCCGCCGATTGGCTATCGGTGAGGATCGTCTCCGATTGACGGCAACCATTTTTGTTAATCCAGGCGATCGCCTCCGTCAGGTCGGCAATGGGCTGCAGGCGCAGATGAGGTCGTTCCGTCGAGTCAAAGCCTTGCCCAAGCGGCTGGAGCTGCGGGAACTGTTCCAGAATGGAGGCGGCTGCCTGGATATCGATCCCGTGACCCAGCAAGTCCTCCACCAAGGCGGTCAGATGGTTGGCGGCCCAATCGGTGTGGATCAGCAGCCAGAGGGTGAGAGGCTGATAGATGGGGATCCCTTCTGAGCCATACTGGGCGAGGGGATCCAACAAAACCGACTTGACCAAAGGCCAAGGGGCGGTGCGATCCAGATAGATGTGGCCGTAGCCCAAATGGGTAGCCAGAGTCGGCACTTTGCTGGCCTGCAACAGGAACTCCACCCAGCCGGGGCGACCGCAGGGAATCACCAGGTCTAGGTAGCGGGTTTGCTGTAACAACGGCAATAGTGGGGAATCTACTTGGGGATCTGCGGTTCGGTCTTGGGCGGGCAAGGTTTGAATGGCCCCTTCCGGGATCCCGTGCTCATAAGCCGTCTCTGCCAACAGGTTGACCATAGCCTGGTGAGTTTTCTGGATGGGACCGCTGCTGGCCAAAATCACGCCATTTCCTGTTTTTAGGCACATGCCAATGCCATTTAAGGCAAACTCGGGGTAGATTTCGTAGACCAGAGCAATCAACCCCAACGGGACGCGGTAGCGGCCAATAAACAGGCCATTCTCCTGGCGGTGCCCTTTCTCCAGCTTGCCAATGGGATCCGGCTGCTGGGCCAGGAGAGTCAGCAACTGGGCGGATCGCTGTAGACGCTCGGGGGTGAGCTTCAGGCCGTTGAGGATCCACTCCGGTACGGTTTGCTCGCGGCAACTTTCCAGGTCGAGGGTATTGGCTTCCAGGAGCAGATCGGAGCGCTCCAACAAACACCGCGAGAGAGCCAGCAGGGCCTGGCGCTTGGTTTGGCTGCTCAACCGCTGCATCTGCGGTAGTAAGCGGCGTACCTGTCGCAGAGTGGTACCTAAGTCAAAGTCTGAACCGAAATCTGTCACTTGAACTTCTCCCGCCTAGCCCATTAGAGACAGACCCGCTGCGTTCTCCAGACCACTGCTAACAAGAAATGGTTGGATCCACAAGTGCTGGGGCTGCCAATTCTGGAGACCAGTCGCTGGAGAAAATCTCACTCACCTCAGGGCCGCCGCAGCAGCAAGATCGCCGTTACCATCAACAGCGTCAACAACAAGCCGAGAATCATGAACCAACTGAGCAACTGGGTTTGGTTTGGGAAGAGCACTGCGCCGATGAACCCAACCGCCAAGACAATGCCCAAGCTGAGGGTGAGGCCCAAGAGCGCGGATCCCTGTAGGGTGTTTTCCCGCCGCAACACCCATTGGTAGCCGTTCCAGAACCACATTTTGCGGTAGGGATAAGAAACGGCCAGTTGCTCGATGTACAGGCGGTCGGGGGTAATGGCAAAAATATGCTGGCAACGGCTACACCCAAAGGCTTCGGTTAGGGTGATCAGGCGCAACTGACCTTGATGGCAGCACGGGCAGGGGTAAATTTTGGCGGGCTCAAGGGTCTGAGCGACACGCGGGGCTGAGTTTTGACGGGGAGACTTGCGGGGAGAAGAGAAGGCCACAGCTCTCAGCCGGTGAGAAGTTGGGATCCCTCACATCCTATCTTCAGGAAAGCGGAGTCAAGCCACCCAGAGATGGTGGACGTAGCGCCAGGTGAGGATTTGGTTGAGGGCGAGGAAGATCAAAGCTAGAAGCCCGTAGCCCAGCTTCAGGATAGTGCCAAGATAGCCAAGCACCCTTTGGGGGATGAAGCTGAAATCGGTGTGTTTGGCCCAATGTACCAACGCCAACACCTGCAGGATGTGAACCGGCAGACAATAGCGGCTCATGCTTCGCTGGCCCAAGGGGCTCGTACCCGTCAGGGCAATGTAAAACATGGCCCAAGCAGCCAGATGAAATCCCAGCCGCTCCCGCCAACACTGGCTTCTACCTGCCATAACTCCTGCCGCATCCATTAAACCTGTAACAAGCAGGGATCCCAGGGTGGCAGACACAAACAGTTGGCTAAGAGCGTCAGCCCACAGCCCAGGGTCTTTCATCGGTGCAGAAAGAGAGAGTAAGCTTTGCCAGCGTTCGGCGGAAAGGACATATGTGCGAGCTTGGAAAATAGCTTGATAATTGGCTTTCACGCCGGTAAAGTAACGCTGCATTTCCAGGTAGAGATCCCAGCGTCCGAAGCGGAGCTGACAGTAGAGAAAAAAGCCCAGGCCACCCAACAGAGCCAAGCTCGCTGCCATACTCGTCCAAAACCAACGGCGGGCTTGGGTTCTCTCCCCCGCTTTCAGGAGATTCAAAAAAGGGAGCAGCGCCACCGGCAAGCCGACAATCCGAGTAGCACTCATCACCAAGCCGTGGATCCCAGCCAGGAGCATCAGCAGGGGACGGCCCCCGTGAATTGACCAGTAGAGAAAACCCAGTAGGCTGGCCATAAACAAAGATTCGCTGTAGCCCACGACCAGGTAAAAGCTGGTGGGATAAAAGAAGATGAGCAAACTGGCCAAAATTTGCCAGAGGGGGGGAATTTGCCACCTGCGGTAAAACAGGAAAAGGTAAACCCACATCAGCCAGCAAAAGAGCTGGGCGGTGAGGTAGAGCCCCAGTTCAGGGTCAACTCCCACAAGGTGACTGATTGCGGCCACTGCCAGGGGATAGCCGGGGAAAAAAGCTACGTTGCTCTGCTCATAGGCAATCTTGTCGAAACCCACAAACTGGTACCCCCGCCGCACAATGCTGAGATACCAATAGCTATCCCGCTGACTCAGGGCTGTGAAGGCAGAAGCATAGTCGCTCTCCTCACTCCAGAACGGGATCATGAAGATCTGCAGCACCGTCAAGGCCAAGCTGGGCAACAAGATTTTCCCTAAAAAAGGGGCAAGATGCTGCCGACCTCGCTGCAACAGATGACTGAGAGGAAAGCTCATCGCTGAATCGTTAAGGGTGAAGATGGCACTTTGATTTCTTCATGGTAATCGTCGTCGGAGTTCACCTGCCAGAGATTGTGACTACCGGGTCGGAGAATGTTCTCAGCCGCCAGCAAGCCCATCAGTAAACTGTGATCTTGGTTGTTGTATTTAAATGAGCCGTAGCGGCCCACCACTTGTAGATTTTCAAACTGGCTGAGATACTCCTGCAAAATGGCTAAATCTTCTTTATAGCTACCGGTATAGATGGGATAAGTGCGGGGCAGGCGCACCACAAAGCCACTGTAGATCTTTTGATCGTGAAGCAGGCCAATTTGACGCAGCTCCTTCTCGGCCAAAGCCAGCAATTCCTCCTCAGGAGCTTGCCACAAGGGATCCCCAAAGTTGCACCAATACTCACAGCACAAGGGGGTTTGCTCTTGGTTGGGCAACATGGCCGGAGACCAATTGGCGAAGTTGGTCACCCGTCCCACCCCCACCGTTGGATCGTTGATATACAGCCAGTTATCGGGGAAGAGCTGGGATCCCTGCACAATCAAGTAAACCAAGACAGTATTGCGAAATCTGAGATTGCGGGCTGCCTGCAGCACTTGGGGGGGAGGCAATTTCCGCAGGCTCTGCACCAACACCGTCAGAGGGATCGAGGAAATGACGTGGGAGGGGGAGACCCAAGTTTCACTTCCATCCTGAAGATTGCGCAGTTGCAGCTCGACAACTTGGGATCCCCGATGTCTGAGGGTGACTACTTCTGTGTTGAGCAGGACTTTTTGTCCCTCGGCAAGCAAATACTCCTGCATTTTTTCATAGAGCTGCCCGGATCCCAGACGAGGAAACTGAAACTGGTCGATCAGAGACTTGGCCAAGCTTCGATTCCACCCCAAGGCCTTTTGGATGGCTTGCCCAAGGCTGAGACCTTTGATGCGCTGGGCAGCCCAATCAGCACTGATCTCGGTACAAGGGATCCCCCAAAGCTTTTCCGTATATCCTTCAAAGAACATTTGAAAGAGTCGGGTGCCGAACTTGCCTTTGACCCAGTCGGCAAAGTTCTGGGGAGCTGGTCGCGGAATTAATTGTGCCCAGAGATAGGAAAGGACAATGTGCAGGCTTTCCCACCAACCCACTTTGCGCAGGACTTCCCAGGCCTGAATGGGGTACTGAAAATACTGCTTGCGGTAATAGATGCGGGTGAGCCGTCGGACGGTTACTTGCTCGGATTCCAAAACCTGATTCCACAACTCTCGCACCGGCAGGATTTTAGTGAAAAAACGGTGCGGGCCATAGTCCAAGATAAACCCCTGATACTGAATACTTTTGGCCAAACCCCCGACCTTCTCCTCTCGTTCTACCACCACTACGGAAAAACCCAGTTGGTTCAAGCGATAGGCAGCCGCCATGCCTGCCGGCCCCGCTCCCAGGATGTAGATGGGATCCCCCACTCTGTCTCTTCCCGAAACTGCTTTACAGGGACATTCTAAAACAGGTCGAGAAACTTCCCTACCATCGGCCAACTCCCTGCCAAACCCCAGGACAATGAGGGGAGAAGAGAAAGGTTAGACTGGTGAGGCTGCGGCTGGAGGCTGGCCTGTGCTGTTAACCAAGGGCTTTGAGGTGGAAATGTACACCGGCACCGCCGCCGGGGAAGTGGTGGGCTTGTCGGATCGCATTTGCCAAGCTTTGCCAGGGTTTGTGCGGGAGCCGGATCGGCGCAACGTGGAGTATATCACCCCCCCTCTCCGCCGCTACGAAGACCTGCTCTGTGCCTTGTTGCGGCCTCGCCTACAGTTGCGGCAATTTTTGCGCCGTCTTGGCCCTTACACCCTTCTGCCAGGGAGCACGCTAGCTTTGGGCGGCAGCGACCACTTCGAGCGGTCGGATCCCGGCAACCCCTACCACGACTACATCGAGCGCACCTATGGCACGCGGGTGGTAACTGCTAGCATTCACATCAATGTTGGCCTGCCAGGTACCGAGGCCATCTTCCGGGCCTGTCGCCTGCTGCGAGCGGAAGCATCTCTCTACCTAGCTCTGAGCGCTTCCTCCCCTTTTCTGGACGGACGGGTGACGGGATCCCACTCCAGCCGTTGGCAGGTGTTCCCCAAAACGCCGGCTCAGGTGCCCTTCTTCCGGGATCACGCCCACTACATTGCCTGGATCCAGGAGCAGCTAGCCCTGGGCACCATGCAGAATGTGCGCCACCTGTGGGCCTCGGTGCGACCCAACGGCCCGGAGCGGCCCTACCACCTCAACCGCGTGGAGCTGCGCATTTGCGATCTGGTGGGGGATCCGGTAATGGTTCTGGCGATTACCGCCTTGGTGGAAGCCCGTCTCTGGCAGTTGCTGGCCCAGCCGGAAGCGCTGGATCCCTTGCGGGGGCCCTTTACCCCGACAGAGCTGGAGAGCCTTTGCGAAGCCAACGAGCAGGCTGCTGCTCGAGAATCGCTGCAATCTCATTTGGTCGATTGGCGGACAGGCCGGGAACGGGCGGCCCAAGAGTGGATCGAAGAGCTGCTGACCGAAGCTTGGCGTATTGGCCAACCTCAAGGCTTGGGCTGTTTTCTAGCTCCCTTGCAAACTCTGCTCCACCAGGGCAATGAGGCCCAACGCTGGCTGAAACAAGTCAACCAGGGATCCACGCCTGCCCAAGTGTACCAACAGGCCATCCAGGAGCTGGCCGAACAAGACCGAGAGAGGCAGGAAACCCTCTGCCAAGTTGTTGGCTAAGCCTCTGCCCAACGGTGAGTGTTCTCAACCCGGTGCCTTCCACACGCTGAATCTTCGACCCAACTTAAATCCCCTAAACAGGCTCCACCGCTTCTTGTAGGGCTTGGCGGGCAACGCGAGTGACGTAGAGGGTAGCAGCTACGGTGGCGATGAGCCCCACGAGGCGAACGACCCATTGGGCGGTTTGAGCCTGAGGATCCAACTCCCTGCCTTCCATGTTGGCCAGGGATCCCGCCAATGAGCCGATGTACACATACATAAAAGTGCCCGGCACGATCCCGGCAGTGCCCAACAAGTTATCCAGAAAAGAAATTCGGGTCAGCCCTAGGGCGTAGTTGAGCACATTGAAGGGAAACGCAGGCGACAGCCGAATCAGGCCGACTATTTTCCATCCCTCACGTCCCACTGCTCGGTCGATGGCCGCAAACTTGGCATTTCCCTCAATCCATTTCGCCACCTGTTCCCGCGCCAAGTAGCGCCCGATGAAAAAGGCCAAATTCGCTCCAATGGTTGCCCCGATTAGCACATACACAGTTCCGGCCACCACCCCGAACACAGCTCCTGCCCCCAAGGTCAGCACCGAAGCCGGTAAAAGCAGCACCGTCGCCACAATGTAAATGGCAATGAAGAGGATCGGCCCCAGCGGCCCCAAGCTTTCCATCCAAGCCAGAGCCCCGGTGAGCCAGTCTTGAATAACCCCAAAAAATCCCAATCGATGTGCTGCCCAAAAGATAAAGATGGCCGAGCCCAAAACCGCAGCAAGCTTGAGCAAAATCCGCTGCTTTTGAGGGTTTGTGCTGGGTTGAGGCAGCTCTTCCATTGGCCAAACTCCTAGTAAAGTGCCTGTGAGGTGAGCTGGAGCAAGCTGGAGTAAACAGCTCTCAGAGTGGGGGAAGCATCTTTACCCGAAAGTCGTGCCATTCCATCCCCAAAGATAGCCCTTGGCATCGCTGAACTCAATGTAAATCCTCTTCTTGGGGATCCCCAATCGGGCCTCGATGGTGCCACAAAAAAACTCGCTCATGGCCCGGGTTTGTTGGGCGGAAAATTGCCCGATACTCTTGATTTCCACGTAGCAACAGGGATCCCCACTGCCGGCAAAGGTCATCGGGATCCCACCTTCAAAGGCAGTCATCACGTAGGCTTCCGACTTGCCCAACTGTTCAGATAGAGCAGCAGACAGCACCTTGAGCAGTTCCCCTACCGCGGCGGCTTCTGGTTGCACAGACGTTTGCAGCTTGATCAACGGCATGGATCCCTCTCCCTCTCAACGAGTTCATCTTGGCATTCTTGGCCCCGCTTTTTGGCGATCCACCTGTGGTAGCGTAGCGACAGAGTTGGGCAAACCTCTATGGAGCAGACGAAGCCGGCCCAGCCAGAGATCGGCCACTACCGGGATCGGCCTGGGCCATGTCTTTGTGGCGTGCAAACCGAAGCTGCCCCCGCTCCTGTCGGCCCCTACAGCCAGGGTGTTGCTGCTCTGGGGCCATTCCTGTTTACTGCCGGGCAGGTGGGCCTGGATCCCAAAACCGGCAAACTGGTGGGGGAGGACATTGTTTCTCAAACTCGGCAGGCATTGCTGAACGTGCAGGCGGTGCTGGAAGCGGGGGGCACCACTCTCTCCCAGGTGGTGAAGACAACGGTTTTCCTGGCCGATATGGAGGATTTTGCGGCCATGAACGAGGTTTATCGAGAGTTTTTTGCCACCGATCCGGCTCCGGCTCGCTCTTGCGTACAGGTGGCCCGCCTGCCCCTCAATGCCCGAGTAGAAATCGAGGTTGTGGCTTGCTACCCACAATCAACCTAAGTGCTAGGTGTCTCTAGAGTGGGAGCCCGGCTGGGGGGAGGGTTTCTGGGTCGGCGCGGATCCCGGCAAATCGGGAACCGGATCGTAGCCCCCTGGGTGCCAGGGATGACAGCGACAGAGGCGACGGATCCCCAGCCAACCCCCTCGTAGGGCACCGTAGCGCCGCACCGCTTCCAAGGTGTACTGAGAGCAGGTGGGGTAATAGCGACAAGCAGGTGGCAGCCAAGGAGAAATGCCGACCTGGTAACCCCGGATCAGGGCAATCAAGCTGCGGGTGAGGGGATCCGATTGTTCGGGCATGGGTCGGAGTCCAAAAAGCGCATCGCTACTTCAAGGTCATCTGGAACGTACCGGCGATCTCTATTGTCAATCCTTGCAGTTACCAAGAAAACTGGGTTTAAAGCCCCGCCCTAAGGCCTACGGCCCGCTGACGCGACCAGGGCGGCTTTTATCTTGCTAGACCTTTGATAAAGTAGG